>CAZIES010000060.1:8282-15448 GCA_964538295.1 uncultured Arcobacter sp.
AAACTCATTATTCATATGTAAAAAGGTCCCTTTTTCTCAATAATAATTATTTATTTAGATAGTTCTGATAAAATAATTATTATTGAGAAAAAGGGACCTTTTTACATATGAATAATGAGTTTATAAAACAAGAAGAATTATTTGATTCATTAATGAGTACTTCCGTACATCCTGTTTTTATTCTAATGGAAAATAAAATAGTTACTTATAACAAGGTATTTGATGATTTAATTGGTTCTGATACAATTGAAAAAATCAATAATACTACAATTACGATTGATGAAATTCTCATAAAAAAACCTGAGAGTTTTAATTTTTTACAATGGCTAGAAAAAGGATTAGCTTCTGATCCTCATATTTCAATTTATAATCAAGATAACAATGAACAAACTTTTATATTAAAAGGTACATATTTGCCACAAAATAGTGGATATCTTATCTATTTACAAAATATTACAAAACGTATTGAGTATGAAACAAATTTGTTAAAACTGCTTTATAGTGATGCAAATACAAACTTGCCAAATCGAGCAAAATTAATTGATGAACTCCAAAAAGGTGAATTGGAAATTACCTCTATTTCCTTAATTGATGTTAAATCTTTTAAAGAGATTAACGATTTTTATGGGCATCGAATAGGAGATAAAGTTCTTAATGGTATAGGACAAATTATTAATAAAGAGATTAGTAAGTTTCCAGAATTAAAACTCTATAAATTCCCTTCAGATATTTATTGTATTACAAATATTGGTTATGATAAAGAACTTTTTGAAACAACAATCACTCATGTTGTTGATTTAATTGATAAAGAGGTTTTTCACTTTGACCAACATGAAATAAATAGTCGAGTTACTGCAGGTATCTCTTTTTCTGAAAAAAACAATAAATTAATTACTGCTGATTTAGCCTTACAAGCTGCAAAAAAAGATAATAAGGATTATTTGATTTTTTATGAAGAGCTTGATAATCTTCAAGAGTATGAAAATAACATGAAATGGACAAAAAAAGTTAAAAATGCTCTAAAAGAGGATAATATTATTGTCTTTTATCAACCTTTGATTAATAATGAAACATTAAATGCTGATAAATATGAGTGTTTAGTGAGACTAAAAGATGGTGATAAAATTGTCTCTCCTTTTTTCTTTTTGGATGTTTCCAAAAAATCAAACCAATATGTACATATTACTAAAATAGTCATTGAAAAAGCGTGTCAAAAGTTTGCTAATTTGCCTTATGAGTTCTCAGTTAATATCTCTTATGAAGATATTGATGATCCAAGTTTTTACTATTTTATCGAAGAGACTATCTTAAAATATGGTGTTGAAAAAAGAATTGTTTTTGAGATTTTAGAGGATGAACATGTTAAAAACTATGATGTCTTAATTAATTTTACCGATAAAATTAAAAAACTAGGGTGTAAAGTAGCCATTGATGATTTTGGTAGTGGTTATTCTAATTTTGAACATCTTTTAAAGATGAAAATTGATTATTTAAAAATTGATGCCTCTTTAATAAAAAATATTGCAACAGATGAAAGTTCATATAAAATAACTAAAACCATTGTAGAGTTTGCAAAAAGTTTAAATCTTAAAACCATTGCAGAGTTTGTTGAAAACAAAGAGATTTTTGAAATTGTTAAAGAATTAGATTGTAACTTTTCTCAAGGTTATTATTTTGCACCACCACTTGACGATCCTAGCTACAATATCAAGGATACTGATGAATAAAGAAATTTTAAAAGACCTCAAGATTTTGTATGTTGAAGATGAAAATGATGTCAGAGAGTTTACAGGCAAGATATTAAAAACAGTCGTAAAAGAGGCTATTTTAGCCCAAAACGGACTAGCTGGACTTGAAGCTTATAAAGAAAACAGAGATATTGATTTAATTGTTACTGATATTAATATGCCAAAAATGAATGGTTTTGAAATGTGTCGAGAGATAAAAAAAGATAATAGAGCTATTCCTATTGTTGTAACAAGTGCCCATAATGACCCAGATTTTTTAAAAGAAGCTATTGATATTGGGGTGAATGCTTATGCTATGAAACCTATTGACTTATACCAACTTATTGATAATATGGTAATGGCAGTTGAACCTTTTTATTTAAAGAAACAACTAGAAGAAGTGAATATGTCTTTACAAATAAAAGTTAACGAAGGCATTAAGCAAATTAAATCTATTTTAGATGCCCAAGATAATATTGTTATTGTAACAGATGGAAATAATATTCACAATATTAATAAACGTTTCTTAGAATTTTTCAACTATAAAGATTTAGAAGATTTTCAAAGTAGTCGAAAAGAGATAAGTGGTTACTTTCTAAAAGGTGAAGGAGTTTTTAATACAGAAGTTTTATCAAATGGAGAACATTGGTTTCAATACATGATGCTTCATCTAAATGAGATAGATAGAATCGTTAAAATGAAACGTCAAAGTGATGGAAATGAGCGAATCTTTACAGTTAATATTGATAATTTTGAAGAAAAAGATGAGTATTATGTTATCTCATTTACTGATATTACTGAACTTAAAGAGAAATCAAACCTTTTAGAGTATCAAGCAACGCATGATACCTTAACAGGTCTATTTAATCGACAAAAATTTCATGATATTTTTAGTAAAGAGGTACGTAGAGATAAACGTTATAAAAACTCCTTATCGATGATTATTTATGATATTGACCATTTTAAACAAGTTAATGATACCTATGGACACCTCATTGGTGACGATATTTTAAGGGATATTTCAAAATTGGTTGCTTCTACAATTAGAGAACATGATACTGTTGTGCGTTGGGGAGGAGAAGAGTTTATTATTTTACTGCCTCAAACAAACTTAGAAGGGGCAATAAATACAGCAAAAAAATTACAAGATGTAATTGCTTCTTATGAAAATAGTAATTTAAATAAACCTATTACATTAAGTTTTGGCGTAACACTACTTAAAGATGATGATACGGAAGATAGCATAATAAAACGTGCTGATGAAGCACTTTATGAAGCAAAGAGAAGTGGAAGGAACAAAATAGTTTCCCTTTAGAAACTAAAGTCTTCCCCTAAATAGTGTTCCCTTACATTAACGTCATTTTTAATATCTTCACTTTTTCCTGAAGCTAAGAGTGATCCACTTTTCATAACATAAGCTCTATGACAAATTTCTAAGGTTTCTCTTACATTATGGTCTGTTATTAACACCCCTATTCCTCGTAGAATTAGTTGATTAATAATCTCTTGAATATCTTTTACAGCAATTGGATCAACTCCTGCAAAAGGTTCATCCAAAAGTAAAAATTTTGGTCGAGAGATAAGTGCTCTTGCAATCTCTGTTCGACGTCGTTCTCCTCCTGATAAAGAGACCCCTTTTCTTTGTCTTATTGGCTCAATATTAAATATTTCAAGAAGTTCTTCAACTCTTTTATGTTGTTCTGCTTTATCTTTAATAACAATTTGAGCTGCTAGCATCAGATTATCCTCAACACTTAAGTCTTTAAAAATTGAAGACTCTTGAGGTAAGTACCCTATTCCTTTTAGTGCTCTTTGATGTAGTGGTAAATGGGTAATATCTAAATCATCAAAGTAAACAGCACCAGCACTTGGTTGAACTAAACCACACACTGTGTAAAAAGTTGTTGTTTTTCCTGCTCCATTAGGTCCTAGAAGACCTACAATCTCTCCACTAGTAACCTCTAAACTAATACCATGTAAAATCTCTGTTTTTTTAATACTTTTTTTAATATCTTCAATTCGTAATTTATGCATCTATTGTATATCGCCTTTTATTTTCTAACTTCTCAATTTCTATGGTCATTGTCTTAAATCCATAAGAGTTTAAAAGCTTTTTTAATCGATTATCGCCCCACTCTACAAAGTGAACTCCCTCTTTTTCAAACTCTTCTAACAACCCTAATGAGATAAACTCTTCGAGTGTTTTATTATAAACATCATAATGAAAGATCGTATCTGCATATAAAGTTTGTATTGAAAATGTTGGGGAAGTCACTAAGTCTTCTAATCCTAAACTTTTTACATAGTTTTTTACAAGGGTTGTTTTCCCACTTGCCAAATCACCTTGTAAAAGAATAATTGTTGTATCCTTTTCATCAATCTGTATTTTTATTGAATCAACAACTTTATCAATTTCATTTAACGATAAGGTAAAACTCTCCAAGAAACGTCCTACATAAGTGTATTTGAAATTTTTATAATTTCATCAAGTTTATCTTTTGCTTTTCCACTTAAAATTGCTTCTCTTGCCATCGTAATTCCGTCTTTAAAATCTTGTACTTTACCATCAACTATAAGTGCCGCTGCTGCATTTATAAGAACAATATCAAGTTTAGCTCCATTTTCTTTACCTTCCAGAATATTACGGGTTATTACTGCATTTTCTTGAGCATTTCCACCTATAATCTCCTCTTTAGGAGCTAACTTTAGTCCATACGCTTGAGGATCAATAATAAACTCTTCAATTCTTCCATTATCTAAAGAGTTTGCATAAGTAATATCTGAAATTGAAATTTCATCCATTCCATCATTTGATGAAACAACCATTGATTTTTTAGCATCTAGCATGTTTAAAGCTTCAGTGATTTTACCAATAAAACTTTTATCAAAAACTCCAATAAGTTGTTTTGAAACGGTTGCTGGATTTGATAGAGGACCTAAAATATTAAAAATTGTTCGATGTGGAATAGATTTTCTTATTGGCATGATATATTTCATGGCTGGGTGATGATTAATTGCAAACATAAAACAAAAACCAGTCTCTTCAAGCATTGTTGAAAGTTTTGGCATGGTTAAACTTAGATTAACACCTAAAGCCTCAAGCATATCTGCACTTCCTGAGTTACTCGTAATACTTCTATTTCCATGTTTTGCCACATAACATCCACAAGAAGCTAAAAGAATTGATACAGTAGTAGAAACATTAAAAGAGTTAGATTTATCTCCTCCTGTTCCACAGTTATCAATGAGCTTTGTTTTAAGTTCATAAGGGATTTGTAAAGGTATTAAGTGGTCTCTCATAGCACTTGCAGCTGCAGCAATTTCAGCAGCAGTTTCACCTCTTTCATATAGTTCAACTAAATACTCTCTTACTTCATCTTCAGGAAGACGGTTTTCAAATATATCATCAAATTTTAATTTAGCTTTGTTAAACATGTTTATCCTTATTTTTCATTATTATTTAATCACATTTCTTTACGTACTCGTAGTTAATAATATGATTTTAATCACATTTTTTAACATACTCCTCCATCTTTGATTTGGGAGTTGATTTTGTTGTTGGTATTTGCAATACTTTAAAGGTATCTGTTCGTTCAAGATATTTTATCTCAATAAGATCGCCTACTTTAACCTCTTTTGCTTTTTTAACCGCTTGTCCATTGATAAAAACAACCTTGTGTTCAAGCATATCTTCAGCAACAGCTCTACGTTTTGTTATATTAACTGCATTTAAAAATTTATCTATTCTCATAATTAAGATTATAGCTAAGTTTAGATAAAATATCTGTCTTAAAACTGATACCAAATTGAAAAACAAACTAATACTTAAATAGTATAAGTTGTGCTGTATAGCTTAAAAAATAGAACGTAGGACTAGCACAAGCTAATTCAAGTTCTATTTTTTAAGCTAGATAGTGCAAACTATACTACCTATAGGAAAATAGTCTAAAAGGTACATTTCGGATATTTTTCTTTCCAATTAGCTTTAGCTAGTAGGAAAAAAAAATATTCAAAATCTCCTCTTTTATCTATTTTTTTAAGTGTTAGTTTGTTTTTCAATTTGGTATTAAACAAATAATAAAAAACTTTTATGGAGAGACGATGAGCAAAAAAGATGTTAAAAAAGTTGTGTTAGCTTATAGTGGTGGGCTAGATACTTCTACAATTTTAAAATGGCTTCAAGATGAATACAATGCAGAAGTTATTACTTTTACTGCTGACTTAGGACAAGGTGAAGAGGTAGAACCAGCGCGACAAAAAGCCCTTGATTGTGGGATTAAACCTGAAAATATTTTTATTTTAGATATTAAAGAAGAGTTTGTAAAAGATTACGTTTTCCCAATGTTTAGAGCCAATGCAATTTATGAAGGAGAATATCTTTTAGGTACCTCTATTGCTCGACCACTTATTGCAAAAAAACAGATTGAAATTGCTGAAAAAATGGGAGCCGATGCTGTTTCTCATGGAGCAACAGGAAAAGGAAATGATCAAGTACGATTTGAGTTAGGTTATTTAGGATTAAATCCAGATATTACTGTAATTGCACCATGGAGAGAGTGGGACTTAAACTCTCGAGAAAAACTATTATCATATGCAAAAGAGCATGGAATAGAAATTGATAAAAAACATATTGATGAAGATGGAAATCCAGCAGTAAGCCCATATTCAATGGATGCAAACCTTTTACATATTTCATATGAAGGGTTATCATTAGAAGACCCTTCACAAGAACCGGAAGAAGCAATGTGGTTATGGACAAGTTCTCCAGAAGATGCACCAGACAAACCAGAATATATCTCTATTGATTATAAAAATGGTGACCCTATTGCCATTAATGGTGAAGCAATGTCTCCTGCAACAATTTTAGAAACCTTAAATAACTATGGAAACAAGCATGGTATTGGACGAATAGATATTGTAGAGAACCGATATGTAGGTATGAAAGCACGAGGTTGTTACGAAACACCGGGTGGAACAATTATGTTAAAAGCTCACAGAGCAATTGAATCTATTACTTTAGACAGAGAAGCTGCACATTTAAAAGATGAAATGATGCCAAAATATGCAAAACTTATCTACCAAGGTTACTGGTTCTCTCCTGAGCGAGAAATGATGCAAGCAGCAATTGACTCAACACAAAAAAATGTTGAAGGTAGAGTGAAACTAAAACTCTATAAAGGAAATGTAATGGTTGTAGGTCGAGAATCAGAGAAATCACTCTTCTCTGAAGCACACTCAACATTTGAAGAGGATGAAGTTTATAACCAAAAAGATGCAGAAGGGTTTATTCGTCTTAATGCCTTACGATTTATCATTGCTGGTCAAAATAAAAAATATTATCATTTATAAAATTAGCAAAAACTAAATGCGTCTCAAAAGAGGTTTTCAGACCCTCTTTTGACTTTACCTTCAAACTTACAAAAAATCTTAAAAATCAGT
>CAZIES010000061.1:0-15407 GCA_964538295.1 uncultured Arcobacter sp.
GTTTATAATAGGTATTTTATTAAAATAACAAAATACCTATTGAGAATTTAAGATTTTTTCTGATTTCTTTGTATATAAAATACTACACATAATAGTGCAAAAGATGCAGAGATAAGCATACCCATAGTTAACCAGTTTGTCCCCAATAAAAAGCCTAATTGGACATCTGGTTCTCTAAAGAATTCTGCTGTTATTCTTGCAATAGAGTATAAAATACCATAAAGTACTGCTAGTTGTCCAACAAAGCTTGTTCGTTTTCGTATAACAAAAAGAATCAAAACTATCAATAACCCTTCTAAGACTGCTTCATAAAGCTGAGAAGGGTGTCTAAGCACTTCATTAACATAAATGCCCCATGGCATGTCAGTTTCTCTTCCAATCAACTCTTGATTTAAAAAATTACCAATACGTCCAAAAATATATCCAAAAGAGATACCAATAACAGAAATGTCAGCTAAAAACCAAAAAGAGACTTTATGCTTTTTACAAAAAAGATAAGAGGCTAAAACAAATCCAATAAATGCACCATGATAACTCATACCAGAAATTCCAACATATTCACCATTAATAAAGGGATTAAATATATTCCAAGGGTGCGTTAAATAGTACATAGTATTAGTATCATAAAACAGAATATATCCAAGTCTTGCACCTAAAATAACACCAATTTCTGCCCACCAAATATAGGAATCAAACTTCTCTTGAGAAATATCAATATTATCATAGGTAATTAACCACTTTGCAACAAATATTGCAGAAAGCAGGGCAAATGCATACATAATTCCATACCAATGAACAGCAATTGAACCTAAATTAAAAGCAACAGGATTAAAGTTTGAATAGATATTTTGCCAAAATTCTAACACGTAGTTTTCCCTTAAGCTAATGCATCTGCAATAAGTTCAATTGGGTTTTTAAACGTTGCATTCACTTTTGCTTGGTGCATTGAGTTTGTAATTTGCATTCGACAAGCGCTACACTCTGCACTAACAATTTGGGCTTTTGTTTCCTTAATCATGGCTGCTTTTGGCATACCTGCTGCTTTTGCTAAGTGATATTTTTCACTTTGCATCGTTACTCCACCAAATCCACAACATCGATTAGGATCACTCATCTCTTTGATTTTATAATTAGCAGAGAGTAAAGCTCGTGGTTCTTTATGAATTCCTTGCATCTTTTTTGCATGACAAGGGTCATGGTAAGTTACTATTTCATTAAATGTTTTATTAGAGGCTTCAAGCATTGTTTTTAATTTTGTATTATTCTCTAGCCACTTTGTTGCCATATGAACCTTAGAAGCAATTTTTGCTGCTCTTTCTTTCCATTTAGGCTGATCATGTAAGAAATGTACCCAATCAATATTTATCATCGCACTACAGGTTGCTTCAGGAATAATAATAGCATCAACATCATCAATAAATGTTTCAAAATACTCAATATTTTTTTTCACTAAATAATCAACAGTATCAAAATCACCAGTAAAATATGCAGGCGCACCACAACATAACTGTTTTTTAGGAATAATTGTATTTAATTCTAATTTCTTTAAAATCTTGATTAAGGCATCACCAATATTGGTATAAGCATAATTTCCCATACATCCAATAAAAATAGCAACCTTATTTTTTGATTCTTCCGTTTTTGTCTCTTCTTTTACGCTAAATTTTAAATTCTCTGGATATTTATTTAAAAAAGAGACTGCATCTGCATATGGTAAAGCTCTATCTTTTTTAACAATTGGTAAAGAAAAACGGGGTATTGCGGATTGTTGTTCTTTATTGATTTTAAGACCACAGGTTTGAAAAACATATCCTAATCGTGACATTAAATCCATAACTTTTCGATGTCTTAATAAAAAGAAAAAGAGTTTTTTGTACCAAGCTATCCCATATTTTTTGGCAATATCTGAACGAACTTGTTCAATAACCATGTCTGTAGGAAGGTCATTAGGACAGGCTTCCACACAGTTTGTACACAAAAAACATGACTCAAAAATCTCTTTTGTTGTCATATCTAAATCAAGTTCATTACGCTCATAAGCACCTAATAAATCAATAAACCCCCGTGGACTTGTCGCTTCATCTTGGTTAATGTTAAAAATAGTACATACAGGTTTACACTTACCACATTTAACACAGGCATCACTAATTGATGTATAATCAAACTTAGTGTTTTTTAATTTGTTCTCTTCCATTATATAGTTTTACTAAACCTTCTTTTTGTTTCAGGAACTTTTTTAAGGTATGCATCAAATGGCATACAAATATTTCGTATTAACATCGTTCCTGTTTGACTTACTTGAATTTTATCATTTGAAATTGAAACTAACTCTGCTTCAATAAACTCATCCAATTCTTTTAAGTCATCTTTAAAATATTCGTTAAAATTAATACTAAATTTCTCTTCAACTCGAGGAATATTAAGGCTAAAGTTACTCATAAGTTCCATAATTACAAACTGTCTTAGTTGATCATCTTCACTTAACAAGTAACCCTTAAATGTTGGTAGTTCATCATTATCAAGTGCCGCTTCATATTGTTTTAAATCTTTAAAATTTTGTGCATAATAATCAACTCCATCGCCAATAGATGTTACACCAATACCAATTAAATCTGCACCACCTTTTGTCGTATAACCTTGGAAATTTCGATGTAATTCACCTTTTTCTATCGCTTTAAAAAGCTCATCATCAGGTTTTGCAAAGTGATCCATTCCAACCATGTTATAACCATTTTTAGTAAAGAAATCAATCGTATCTTTTAGAATAGCTAATTTTTCAGATGGTGGTGCAAAAGTTGTTTCATCGAATTTACGCATGGTTTTCATTAGCCATGGAACATGGGCATAGTTAAATACAGCTAATCGATCAGGGTCTAAGGTTAAAACTTGTTTAATTGTTTCATGAAAAGTTTTTTTAGTTTGATGTGGTAAACCATAAATTAAATCAATATTAATTGAGTTTATTCCTGCTTCACGCGCAATTTTCATAACATTTTCAGTTGTTTCATAAGGTTGGACTCGATGAATTGTTTTTTGAACCTCTTCATCTAAATCTTGCACACCAAAACTTAAACGGTTACAACCACCTTCTTTTAGAACTTGCATATGCTCTTTAGTAAAAAAACGAGGATCTACTTCACAAGAGACTTCTGCATCATCTGCAAAATTAGGAAATGTTGTTTTAATCATCGTTAAAACATCTCGTAACTGTTCTGCACTAAAATAGGTTGGTGTTCCACCACCAAAGTGCATCTGAGTAACTTCTCGATTTGTATTTAAATATTTTTTGAGTAAATCCAACTCTTTTTGTAAATACTCTAAATACTTAACTTTTTTATCCTCTTTAGAGGTAAAGATTACATTACAACCACAAAAATAACAAGCACTTCTACAAAAAGGAAGATGAATATATAATGATAAAGGACGATTATCATCTTGTGCTTTAAATCGTGCCTTTAAATCCTCTTGAGTAAATGTTTCACTAAATTCTGGAGCTGTTGGATAAGAGGTATAACGTGGACCTGGTTTAGAATACTTTTCAAATTTTTTAAAATCAATCATTAAGCATCTCTTTGTTTATCAAGCCAAACCATAACACCTTTTTGTGCATGAAGTCTGTTTTCTGCTTCTTCAAATACTAAGCTTTGTTTCCCTTCAAAGACCTCTTCGCTTACTTCGTAACCTCTATATGCAGGTAAACAGTGTAAGAAAATAGCGTTACTAGCAGCTAATTCCATCATAGTATTATCAACGATATAGCCTTCAAACTCTTTGACTCGTTGTTCTTTTTCCTCTTCTTGACCCATAGATACCCACGTATCAGTTGTAACAACAGTTGCATCTTTAACAGCATCTTGAGGATCATTTCCAATAATAATTTTTGCACCTGATTCTTTTGCAAACTCTTGTGCTTTCTCTAAAATCTCTTGTTTTACTTCATACCCTTTAGGCGTTGCAATACGCAATTCAAACCCTAACTTTGATGCTAACATTAACCAAGAGTGTGCAAGGTTATTCCCATCTCCAACATAAGCCACAACTAAATCTTTATCAAGACCTGCTTCCATAATTGTTAAATAGTCAGCCATAAGTTGTACTGGATGATAATCATCAGTTAACCCATTAATAACAGGCACTTTAGAGTATTTAGCAAACTCTTCAAGTTTTTCATGTCCAAATGTTCGAATCATAACCATATCAACCATTCGACTAATAACTCTACTTGTATCACTCATGGGTTCACCACGACCAAGTTGAATATCATTTGAAGATAAAAACATACCCACGCCACCTAATTGGTAGATACCCGTTTCAAAACTTACTCGTGTTCGTGTACTACTTTTTTCAAAAAGCATACCTAGAACTTGTTTAGGCATATAATCTTTAAAAATTTTATTTTTAGTCTCAAGTTTAATCTTCTGAGAAAGTTCTAAAATCTCAAGAAGTTCATCTTTAGTAAAATCTGCTAATGTTAAAAAATGTCTCATTTTACATCCTTGTAATTTATAAAAGAGGATATTATATTTAAAATGTGTTTATTATTCTCTTATATTTTACATTTTCAAAGGAATTCTACATAAAAATAATGATAAAAAACATTATTCCTATAATCTCTGAAAGCCCCATATGATGACACTTTTGTGACATTTTTAGTAATTTTTTCTTAAGTGGTTTTGATTTAAAATTACGAATATTTTTTAAAGGTAATCCATGATAGAAAAAGTATTAAAAAGAGATGGTACAAATAAAGAGTTTGAGAGTTTTAAAATTGAAGATGCCATTAAAAAAGCATTTAAAAGTGTTCATGTTACCTATGACACTTCAATCTTTTTTAATGTATTAGAGATTATTAAACTCAAACGTATTATTGCCGTTGAAGATATTCAAGATATCATTGAAAAAGAGTTATATAAAGGACGTTATTTTGATGTTATGAAATCATTTATGATTTATCGACATATGCACAAAATGCAACGAGAACATATTCTAGGATTGGATACAGATACGACGTATATTAATTCAACTCAAACCATTGAAGAGTATATTTCTGGTACGGATTGGCGAATTAAAGCTAATTCAAACACAGGATACTCCCATGCAGGACTTATTAACAATAGTGCAGGAAAAATTATTGCCAACTATTGGTTAGATAAAGTCTATTCTAAGGACGAAGGTTATGCCCATAGAAATGCAGACTATCATATTCATGATTTAGATTGCTTAAGTGGATACTGTGCAGGATGGAGCTTGCGAGTACTTCTTGATGAAGGATTTAATGGTGTACGAGGCCGAGTAGAGAGCAGAGCACCAAATCACTTTAGAGAAGCCTTAGGTCAAATGGCAAACTTTTTAGGTATTTTACAAAGTGAATGGGCAGGGGCACAAGCTTTCTCATCTTTTGACACCTATTTAGCTCCTTATGTTTTAAAAGACAATTTATCTTTTAAAGCAATTAAAAAGACGATTAAATCTTTTGTATATAATTTAAATGTTCCTGCACGTTGGGGACAAAGTCCATTTACAAATATTACAATTGACTGGGTTGTCCCAAATGATTTAAAAGACCAAATACCAACACGTAATAAAGAACACCTATTTAAAGATTGTTCAACGCGTATGGTTTTAGAAAAAGTCAAAGAGTATAATTTAAACTCACCAGAAGAGTTAACCTATAAACATTTCCAAAAACAGATGAATATGATCAATAAAGCCTACTATGAAGTAATGACAGAAGGGGATAAGACAGGACAACCTTTTACCTTCCCAATTCCAACAGTTAATATTACAGAAGATTTTGATTGGTATGGAGAAAATACAGATTTACTTTTTGAAAATACTGCCAAAATTGGATCTTCATATTTCCAAAATTTTGTTGGAAGTCAATATGTTAAAGATGAAAATGGCAATTTAATTCCTAATGAAAAAGCTTATAAACCAGGACATGTGCGTAGTATGTGTTGTCGACTTCAGTTAGATTTGAGAGAACTACTTAAACGAGGTGGAGGTCTTTTTGGAAGTGCTGAAATGACAGGAAGTATTGGTGTTGTTACGCTTAACATGGCACGTCTTGGGTTTGTTTATAAAAACCAAAAACAAGCACTACTTCTAAGAGTTGAAGAGCTAATGAATTTAGCAAAATCAACTTTAGAGAAAAAACGTGTATTTGTTCAAGAGATGTATGATAGAGGACTCTTCCCTTATACAAAACGTTATCTTCATGGATTTAATAACCATTTTTCAACCATAGGAATCAATGGAATCAATGAAATGATTCAAAACTTTACTGATGGTAAACATGATATTTCAAGTGAATATGGTGCAAATTTAGCCATAGAAATTCTAAATTTCATGCGTGAAAAAATGGTAGAGTTTCAAGAAGAGACAGGAAACCTTTATAATTTAGAAGCAACTCCTGCAGAAGGGACGACGTACCGATTTGCAAAAGAGGATAAAAAAAGGTTTAAAGATAAAATCATCCAAGCTGGCTTTGACAAAAATATCTACTATACAAACTCTTCTCAATTACCAGTTGATTATACAGATGATCCATTTGAAGCCCTTAGCCTACAAGATGATTTACAATGTATGTATACCGGAGGTACTGTGATGCACCTCTATATGAAGGAGAAAATTTCAACAGTCGAAAGTTGTCGAAAACTTGTTAAAAATGTAATTTCAAACTTTAGACTACCGTATATTACGATTACACCATTATTCTCAGTATGTGAAAAACATGGTTATATTGTTGGAGAGCATGAATACTGTCCAAAATGTGATGAAGAATTATTAAAAGAGGATCAAAAAAGTGGAAAATCAAAAAGTGCCTAAACATTTAGAAACAAAAAGAACAAAGTGTATTGTTTATACAAGGGTGATGGGATACCATCGACCAGTTGAGAGTTTTAATATAGGAAAAAAAGGTGAGCACAAACAACGTGTCAAGTTTACTGAACAAGAAAATTGTTTATAGTATAACAAATTTTACAACCTTAGACTATCAAGATCATTTGTCGTGTGTTGTGTGGTTTTGCCACTGCAACATGCGATGTTTATACTGCTATAATGAAGCGATGCTCTATAGTAAAGAGGGTAATTATTCAATTAAAGATCTTTTAGGTTTTTTAGAAGAGAGAAAAGGGCTACTTGATGCTGTGGTTTTAAGTGGGGGAGAAGCGACTAGTCATAATCTAATACCCATTTGCCATGCTATTCGAAAACTAGGATTTAAAATTAAACTGGATTCTAATGGTCTTAATCATGAGCTTATTCATCAACTTATAGAAGAAAAACTTATTGATTTTATTGCTCTTGATTTTAAAGCTCCTGAATATAAGTTTGAACATGTGACACAAACCAATCAGTATAACAAATTTAAAAAGAGTTTAACCCTACTTATTGATAAAAAGTTTGATTTTGAAGTAAGAACAACACTCCATGCAGATTTACTCAATACGTATGATATTAATCAAATGATTAATACACTTTTTGAGTTAGGTTATGATAAAACCTACTACTTACAACACTTTTTAGAAACACCTACTAATGTGGGGAATATCAAAGGGGCAAAAACCCATTTTGATCAATCTAAAATTGATTGTAGTAAATTACCCATTGAGTATAGAAACACAATGAGTTAAATTTGAATCAAATATCCTTGTCCAGAAGAGTTTTCAATAAAATCTTTTGATGTTTTAATCCGTAATCTTTTAATAAAAGTACGTAAACGCTCATCACTAATATCTTCATTCTCCCATAACGTCTTTTTGATAAGATCGGCATTGACCACACTATTAGCATTATTAACAAGTAAAAAAATAAACTCTTTTTCTCGTTTTGTTAGTTTTATTAACTCATCTTTTTTAAATAGACTCATCGTATTAGTATCAAAAGTAAATTCACAAGGCAGCTTAACACTTCGTGTTTTATAAAGTTTTTGAGCAAGTTCATTTAAAAAAGTAATTACTTCATCAGGATCAAAAGGTTTGATAAAATATTTAGTAATACCTACTTCAATTGCTTTTAATAACTTCTCTTTATCAGAAAAAGCACTTAAAACTATAATAGGAACTTTATCATTAAGCTCTTTAATTTTAATTGTCATCTCTAACCCATCAACTTTGGGCATCATAATATCAGTAATAATAATATCAGGTTTAACAGATTTAAACTTTTTTATACCATCTTCACCATCTTTTGCTAAAGTAACATTAAAAAAATAATCACCAATTGCATCTTTTAAAAGTCGTGCTAATGTTGACTCATCTTCAACAATTAATACCTTCATATCTTTCAATAAACTATGACTCATTTTCTACCTTTGGAATAGTAATTATAAACTCAACACCTTCACCAACATTAAGAACATTCAAAGTTCCATTTAAGCCCTTTTCAATTAACATCTTTGACATAAAAAGCCCTAAACCTGTTCCCACGCTGGCATGTTTTGTTGTAAAGTAAGGTTCAAACACCTTTTCAAGATTTTGTGGTAGGATACCACCTGCTGTATCTCTTACTTTAATGATAGCAAAATTTCTATGTTCATCTTCTTCAACATTGATAAAAATATCTCTTTTTACGATACTATTTTCATTGAAAGCTTCATTTGAGTTTTGTATTAGATTAATAATAACCTGAGATAACTCATTTGATACACCCATAACAATTGATGACTTAGAAAGAACCTTTATATTTATATCATTACGCTCAATAAGCTTTCGCATAATGATTAAAGCATCTTTTATGGCTTGTTCAATATAAAAAGGCTCTTTAGGTTTATCAGGATTAAAAAAGTTTGTAAAATCATCAATAGTTTTTGACATATTTGAAATAGCCGTTTTACTCTCTTTATAATAATCTTCAATACCCTTTTTATCCCCATTAATGGCCACTTTTTTAAGATTAAATAGGGCTAAATTTAGTTCGGTTAAAGGTTGTCGCCACTGGTGTGCAATGTTTGCAAGCATTTGACCAAGACTTGCCATTCGAGATTGCCAAAAAAGCATTTTTTGTTTTTGTTTATTCTTTTCAATCTCTTTTTCAACACGTTCTTCCAAAGTCTTATTTAACTCTTTTAACTGCTTTGTTTGTATTAAAACACGCTCTTCTAAGGTCTTGTTCAGTAATTCTAACTCTTTATCTTTTTGCTCAAGGTTTTTTCTTAATTCAACTTCTGCTGTAACATCATAACGAATAGCAATATACTCTTTAATCTCCCCATCATCGTTCAAAATAGGCGTTATTGTAGTATTTAAATAGACTGTTTTACCGCCTTTAGTGCGGTTTTTGACAGTCGCTTTATAAGGTTTTTTATTGGCTTTAATTGTTCGCCAAAGCTCTTTAAAATTCCCTTGAGGAACATCAGGATGACGTACAATATTATGATTTCTTCCAATCAACTCTTTGGAACTGTATCCAAAGAGTTTACAAAACTCTTCATTAACAAAAGTAATAATGCCTTCTGTATCTGTTTTAGAAACAATATTTGAGTTTTCTATTGCTGATTGATAAGTATTTGGCATAAACTACTTTCTATTTAAAATTTCACACGCCTCTTTTGCATGATAAGTAATAATAATATCAGCTCCCGCTCGTTTAAATGAAATAAGTGTCTCCATCATAACACGCTCATAATCAATAAGGCCAGCTGCACCTGCATTTTTAAGCATTGCATACTCACCGCTTACATTATAGACTGCTAGTGGTAATTTTGTCTCATTTCTAATATCTCGAATAACATCAAGATATGCAAGAGCTGGTTTAACCATTAAAATATCTGCACCTTGTTTTTCATCTTCAATTGATTCTTCAATTGCTTCTAAACGATTTGCAGGATTCATTTGGTAGCTTCGTCTATCTCCATAACTTGGTGTACTTTCAGCCACATCTCTAAATGGTCCATAGTAAGCACTTGCGAACTTAGTTGAGTAAGCCATTACAGGAAGATTTTCAAATCCATTTTCATCTAAAGCTTCTCTTAATGTTTCAATAATCCCATCCATCATTCCTGATGGAGCAATTAAATCAGCACCTGCTTTTGCATGAACAATTGCTTGAAGTGCAGAAATTTCTAAAGTTTTGTCATTATCAACAGTTTGTGTTTTAGGATCCATAATTCCACAATGCCCATGATCAGTATACTCACAAAAACAAAGATCTGTTGCAACGAACATATCTGGGTACTCTTTTTTTACCGCTTTTATTGTTCGTGAAATAATACTTTCATCACATAAACACTCACTTCCAACAGAGTCTTTAGTATCAGGAATAGCAAATAATATAATTGAATTTAATCCTAATTCTCTAATAGCTCCACACTCTTTAACAATTTCATCAATACTCATTTGAAAAACACCAGGCATTGACTCAATTTCATTTTTAATATTTTCACCCTCACGTACAAAGAGTGGATAGATAAAGTCATTACTACTTAGGGTTGTCTCCGCAACCAAATTTCTTAAAGTTTCATTAATTCTTAATCTTCGGAATCTTTTAAACATTTTATTTACCTCTTTTAGATATAATCGTGACCATTTTAACAACTTAAGGTTTAAAAGAGTATGAATATAGAAAAATCAAATATTGCAAACCTACCTACAAAACATGGAAAATTTAAAATTAAAGCATATAAACAAGATAATCAAGAACATTTATTAATTATGAGCGAGAATTTTGAATCACTTGAAGCACCATATGTACGTATTCACTCAGAGTGTCTGACAGGGGATACATTAGGGAGTTTAAAGTGTGATTGTCAAAATCAGTTAGATTTAGCACTCAGGTTTATTTCACAAGAGGGTGGTTTGGTAATTTATCATCGACAAGAAGGTCGTAATATTGGTCTACTAAATAAAGTAAATGCCTATGCATTACAAGATCAAGGTCGTAATACCATCGAAGCTAATTTAGAGTTAGGGTTTGGAGAAGATGACAGGGACTATACAGTTGTTAAAGAGATTTTTAACGATTTAAAATTAAAAAATATTAAACTTATTACAAACAACCCAGAAAAAATTGAATTTGTTGAAAAATTAGGGGTAAATATTATAGAGAGAATTCCTGCAATTACAGCGACAAATAAACACAACAAAGAGTATTTAAGTACAAAAAAAGAGAAAATGGGTCACTTGCTATAAAGTTAATTTTTATTTAGTTATAATAGCGATTTTAAGGGAATAGATGGGATTAAAACAGAAAATTGAAGATTTAAATTTAACATTAGATGAAAGTTTTTACAAACAGTGTAATACCTTTATTGACCTTTTACAACAGTGGGGGAAAGTGCATAATCTAAGTGCTGAATTACAAACTGAAAAAATAGAGAAAAATATCATAGATTCTATTTATCCATTAACATTTATTAAAAAAGAAAACTCTTTTGCTGATATTGGAACAGGTGCTGGTTATCCTGGTCTTATTTTAGCCATGGCTCAACCAAAAGTAAAAGCCTACTTAATTGAACCAAGAGCTAAAAGAGTAGCATTTTTGACTTATGTAAAGAACAGTTTAGGTCTTGATAATGTTGAAATCATTTGTAATCGGGTTGAAAATGTTGAAGAAATATGTGTTGACTTAATCACCTCAAGAGCTGTAACAAATACAGCTTTATTGTTAGATTTAACACAAAATATAAAGCACGATAATACCTCTTTTTTATTTTACAAAGGAAGTATGCTTCAAAGTGAACTAGAAGAAGCAAAAATAAAAAACTATAAAATTGTCAATATTAATGACAGAAACTATTTATATATCAAAGGATGATGATTGATTTTAAAACTATTAGCTATTATTGCTGCTCTTTTTGTAGTTTATATTATATTTTTTAAGAAAAATCGAGAATCGAGTATCTCAAAAAAAGATCAAAAACAAGATGCTGAAATAGAAGACATCCTAGTAGAGTGTCCCACATGTAAAACTTTTGTTTCAAAAAACGAAGGAATACTCAGTAATGGAAAGTATTACTGCTCAAAGGAGTGTTTGAAGTGATTTTAATCGGTGATAACTTAGTTCCATATGAAAAAATCTTTATGATTTATCATAAAAACCAAATTAAAGAGACGGAAGCTAATTCAACCATTATATTTAATTATAACAGTGATATTATGAAGTATGCATCTACGAATAGTGTAAGTTTTGCGCCTATTGCTACTACTGTTAAAGAAGCTATTTATGCTAATGCTTTAGGTGCAAAATATATAATTGTAAAACGAAATTATGCCAAAGAGATTCAAACTGTAGCAGAAAACTATATGTTTGATAGTAAAATATTAGCAATTATTGAACACTCTGGAGAAATTGAGAGTATTGCTAAAGAAGAGATTGACGGAGTAATATATAAAAATATTTTAGAATAATATGAGAATACTACTTACAACACTGCTTTTTATTTCTGTTATATTTGCCTGTAGTGGTGACTGTTTGCAATGTCATCCTGTATTAAAAAAATCTATTAATGAAGAGCACCATGTTATTTTAAAAACCTGTATTAACTGTCATGCAAAAGGTTCTGAAAAAATGAGTGTTTGTGGTGGCGATTGTTTTGATTGTCATAAAAAACAAAAACTCATACAATCAGATCGTTTTGAACACCGTCAAATAAAAACATGTAAAAAGTGTCATATAGGAAAAGATGAATTACTCAATGTTATTGATCGTTCCTATGACCTAATTGATATACTAAACCAAAAATAGAGAAAAAAGTGAAAGAGATACTAGACACAATAATTCTTATCATGTTTGTTATTATGGTCTTTGGGTTTATTCGAGGATTCAATAAGCAACAAATAGAAAAACATAAACAGAAATTAGATGAGTTAGAAAAAAAGGATACAATAGATGAATAAACCACTGTTAATTGAAATAGGTGTTGAAGAACTACCTGCCATTCCATTTTTAAAAGAGTTACCAAATATCGAAAAGAAATGGCAAAATATCTTAGAAAAAAATGAACTTTCAACATCATTTGAATTTTATTACACGCCACGAAGATTAGTGCTTTGGCATAAAGAATTTAAAACAAAACAAGATGACAGCACTATTGAACAATTAGGTGCACCTGTTAGTATTGCTTTTAAAGATGGAGAACCAACACCTGCGGCACTTGGATTTGCTAAAAAATGTGGTGTTGATATTAGTGAAATAGGACGTATTGATAAAGGTAAAGGTGAAGTTCTTTACTTTAAAAAAGAGGTTATAGGAAAAGATGCTAAAAGCCTTTTAAATGAAATGGTTAATGAATTTATTAAAGGGTTAAACTTTGGTAAGTCAATGCGTTGGGCAAGTAGAAGTGACAGCTTTATAAGACCTATTCGAAGTCTTTCAATTTTATTAGATGAAGAGATTGTTGATGGTGAACTTTATGGGGTTAAATCATCAAATCAATCTTTTGCTCATAGAATGGTCTCTTATGAACCATTTTCATTTAACACTAATAATTATTTTACAAAACTAGAAGAAAACGGGGTAAACTTATATCCTCAAAAAAGAAAAGAACTAATATTATCACAAATGAAAGCCATAGAATCAACAAATGATCTAACCATTGAAATTGATGAAGAGTTATTAGACGAGGTTGTAGCTATTACAGAATATCCTACAGCACTTTTAGGCACTTTTGATGAAGAGTTTTTAGAACTTCCAGAAGAGGTAATCGTTACTTCTATGAAAGAACACCAACGATACTTTGCAGTGTATAAAAATGGAGACTTAACCAATAATTTTATTGTAGTATCTAACTCTAAAACAGAAGATTTTAGTGAAATTATTGTAGGTAATGAAAAAGTACTTCGACCTAGACTTGCTGATGGTATGTTTTTCTATCGAAATGATCTAAATAATGGACTTCAAAATGAAGGTTTAAAAAATCTTACTTTTGTTGAAGGCTTAGGGTCTATGTATGATAAGCTCTCAAGAGAAGCCAAAATAGCTGAATATTTAGCTATTTTGTATGGTATTCAAGAAAAAGAGCTAGTTCAAAAGGCTGTAATGCTTTCTAAAGCTGACTTAATGTCTGAGATGGTTTTTGAATTTACTGAACTTCAAGGGCTCATGGGATACTACTACGCAAAAAAAGCGGGTGAAAACGAATTAGTTTATACTGCAATTAAAGAGCAATACTTACCTGATGGTGAAGACTCTGAGCTTCCATCAAACAAATTTTCTGCAATTGTTGCACTTTCATACAAACTTGATAATTTAATGGGACTATTTAGTGTTGGAAAGATTCCTACAGGTTCAAAAGATCCATTTGGACTTAGACGTGCTGCTTCAGGTATTGTAAAAATTGCAATTGAGCATAAACTTGAACTAAACTTTTCATCAATAATTGATGCTTTAATAGGACAATATGATGGATTAAATAAAAACCAACTATTAGAGTTTTTCTATGAGAGACTTTTCAAAATCTTTGATGTAAATCCATCAGTTTTAAAAGCAGTCTTAGGAAGTACAGAAGAAGATATTTATAAAATCTCACAAAAGTTATGTGCTTTAAATCCAATTGTACTTGGAGATGATTTTAAAAATGTTACAACAACATTTAAACGAGTAGCAAATATCATCAAAGATATCAATGTAGACGAAGAGTTAGAAGTAGTTGAAATGTTATTAGAAGATGAAGCAGAAATTAACTTATTTAAGGCATACAGTGAGGTAACAGCAAAAGAGTTCGAATGTTATGCAGATGAATTAGAAGCTCTATTTGGTCTAAAACCACAATTAGATAACTTCTTTGACAATGTATTTGTAAATCATGAAAATGAAAAAATTAAAACAAATAGAAAAAATCTAATTGGTTTAGTCTATCAAGCATTTAGAAAAATTGCAGATATTAAAGAAATTACTATTTAAAAATTAAAAGTAGGGCAATAGCCTTACTTTTACTTCCTACAGCTTCGTTATCTATCTTAATATTAGTCATTGATTAACTTTAACATGTTATTATACACTTTCATACAATTAATAGAAGGAAATAAAATGAAATATATTGTTTCACTTAGTGTACTACTTGTTCTTTTTACAGGATGTAGTAAAACATGGGAAGGGGTAAAAAAAGATAGTTCTAGTGCTTGGAAAAGTACTAAAAAAACAAGTTCTAATGCATGGGAAGCAACTAAAGAGGGAACCTCAAAAGCTTATCAATCAACAAAAGAGGCCATTCATGAAGCAACAGCTAATAAAGAAGAAGAGAAATAATCTCTTCTTATTGAAAAAATAAAACAGAGTGTAATAAAGATTTATATTTATTTGAACGTTCACGCTAAAAAGGTTAAGATATTTTGGAAATACTCTGTTTTATTAGTTGTTATTCGTGGAGCTGGTGAAGGGACTTGCACCCCCGACCTGCTGATTACATATCAGCTGCTCTAGCCAAGCTGAGCTACACCAGCAACAAAATAATATTCAAATTTAAT
>CAZIES010000062.1:0-13547 GCA_964538295.1 uncultured Arcobacter sp.
GAAGTGAAGACAAAAAAGAAGAGATAGAAGATTAAGGTTCCTTTTTAATGGAACCATTTAAAAGGATACCCCATGGATTTAAAAAACCTATTTAGTAAAATTAGCTTTGATAAAAAAGAACAACCTACAAAAAAAGATGCACCAAGTCACTGGATAAAGTGTCCAGAATGTAGTTCACTTATGTTTTTTAAAGAGGTAGAAGTTCAACATAATATTTGTCCAAAATGTAATTTTCATATGCGTATTGGGGCAAAAAGAAGAATTGAAATTCTGTGTGATGAGAACTCATTTGTTGAATACGATGCAGATTTAAAGCCAACAGATCCACTTAATTTTGTTGATAAAAAATCTTATAAAAAAAGATTGGATGAAGCGTTAACTAAAACAGGGAAAACTTCTTCCGTTGTTAGTGGAGAGTGTACGATAAATGGAACACCTGTTCAAATGGCAATCTTTGATTTTTCTTTTATGGGAGGAAGTTTAGGTTCTGTTGAGGGTGAAAAAATTGTTCGTTGTGTCAACCGTGCTATTGAAAAACGACAAGGTGTGATTGTTATTTCAGCTTCTGGAGGGGCTAGAATGCAAGAGTCAACGTTTTCATTGATGCAAATGGCAAAAACTTCTGCAGCGTTAAAGAAAATGGATGAACAAGGTTTACCTTATATTTCTGTTTTAACAGATCCTACTATGGGTGGAGTATCTGCTTCTTTTGCTATGTTAGGTGATATTATTATGGCTGAACCTGGTGCCCTTATTGGCTTTGCAGGACAAAGAGTAATTAAGCAAACCATTGGAGCAGATCTTCCAGAAGGTTTCCAGCGAGCAGAATTTTTACTTGAAAAAGGTTCTATTGATATGGTAGTAAATCGAAGTGAAATGAAAAAAACACTCTCTGATTTATTGGTTATGTTTAATGGTAATTGTGAACAAGTGAGCTAATGACACCCTCTTTTATTAAAGCTTTTGGAGAAAATCCAGAAGCTTTTTCAAATAAAATCTATGCCTTATGTGATTTTGAAACACTCCAGAAAAAGTCTATTTCCTTAGATACCTTTGTGAATTTATCCAAAAAGTATGATGTTAAAGTTGTACAATATAGAGACAAAGTTTCAAGCTTGGAAGAACAACAAAAAAATCTTATCTATTTAAAAAAGCAGTTAAATATACCATTAATTATTAATGATAAAGTTGAACTTATTGACTATGCTGATGGTTTACATGTTGGACAAGAGGATTTAGAAATTATTAACGTTAATAAAACGTTAGCTATTAAATTATTACGTAAAAAAATAGGAAATAAACTTTTAGGATTATCAACACATAATGAGATTGAAATTCTAGAAGCTAATGAACTGGATTTAGATATGATTGGTTTGGGTGCATATAGAAATACTGCAACCAAAGATGTTGACTCTGTTTTGGGAGAGAAACTTTCATATTTAGCAAAAATATCAAAACATCCTGTGTGTGCCATAGGTGGTGTTAAAAAGAATGATACTTTGGATAATGTTACTTTTAAAGTAATTGGTAGTGATTTATATGTGGATTAAAATCTGTTATGTATAAGATTAATATTTATCAAATAGCAAAAAGTAATCATGATGACTTTGAACCAATTATTAAAGAGTTCATCAAAATGTCATCTAAATATGCTAAAGTTGAGCTTCATAATCTTTTTAATAAAAAAATAGCGAAAGCACAAACAATTAGTGATATTGATGCAAAAAAATCTTATACAGAAGTTTTTACACCTTATTTAGGAAATGGTTTTAATATTGCTTTAGATGTTTTAGGACAAAAAGTTGATAGTTTTAAATTTGCTAAGCTGATTGAAAATCAAATGACAATTAATTTTTATATTGGTGGTGCCTATGGTTTTGAAAAGGCTTTTTTAGAGCAATGTGATAAAAAAATTAGTTTAAGTGATTTAACAATGGCACATAAAATAGCAAATATAGTTTTGCTTGAACAAGTTTTTAGAAGCTTATGTATAATTAATAATCATCCATATCATAAATAATTTAGTAGTTTTTTTGTATAATTGTCAAATTTTTTTTAAAAAAGGTATAATGTGGCTAATACGAAACAAATAGAAGAGTTGAAGCAAACCCTTCTAGAGAGAAGAACGTTAATTGAAAGCAATATTCAAGGAAGTCGAGATAGTATTGATTCGTTGAAAAATTCTGAGTGTAATGATGAGTATGATTATGCTGAGGTTTCAAGTGATAGTTTTAAAGAGGGGATTATTGCAAATCAACAGATTAAAGAGTTAGAAGAGATTGAGGATGCACTTAAGCGAATTGAAAAAGGTACCTATGGTACGTGTGAAATGTGTGATGAACAAATTGCACTAGGTCGACTAAGAGCAAAACCATTTGCAAAATTTTGTACTCCTTGTAGAGAGATTTACGAGGCAGAGTAGTAATTAAAGGATATTTTTATGGGACTTAAGAAGTATATATTTTTATCAATAGTCTTTCTTGCCGTTATTGGCGGTTATGTATTTTTATCGGTTCAAGGTGAACATACAGTTAATATTGAGATGTTGAAATTAAATCTAACGTTGCCAATTGCTGTGTGGGTTATTTTACCAGCAACTGTGATTGTAGTTGCGACAGTATTACATATTTTATTTTATGGTTTTAGAAACTATTTACAATCAAGAGCAATTGAAAAAGATGAAGAGAGTCTGTTAAATGTTATTAAAGATACACTTCTTGAAAATAATAGTAATAGAAATTTTAAAATTAAAGAGTTAAGAGAGATAGCAAATATTCTTTCTCAAATGAAATTAAGTTCCAAGGTTGAAAAATTTGATTCATCTAATGAGGATATTAATCATATAATTACAACAGTGAATGAAATTGAAGCAGGTAATTATATTTATGATAAATCACTGAAGTTTAATAAAACGGGTTCAATATCCGCAAAAAATTTAGAAAATAGAATTAACAGTGATGTTGACTTTTCAATGGATGTTATTAAGAAAAAAGATAGCTACTCTACACAAAATGTTAAATTGGCATTTTTAAAAGTGATAGAAGAGAAATCAATGACAACAATTAAAAAGCTTTTAGAGAATATTGATCTTGATAAAGAGATGTTAGTAGCACTTTTAGATAAAGATTCTAAAAACAGTGACTTTTCACTAGATGAAGCAGAGCTTATTAAATATATTAAAACTGTTGATTTTGATAAAGAGGACTACATTAACCTAGTAAAAACTTATAAATCATCAATGCAACCGGATGCACTTATTAATCTATGTGAAACACTTTCAAATGAAAAAGATGAAGCGATGGATGCATATTTTTATGTACTATTTGAATTTGAAATGATTGATAAAATTAGAGAGTTACTTAATGCTTATGGTGCACATGAGTTCACAGCTTATAGAGCACTAATTGATTTAAAAGATAATGGACGAAACTACACAGTCGACTCGCTTAGCTACAAATAATGAATAAACTTGACTTTTCAAAACCTCTAGTGGTGTTAGCCCCACTAGCAGGTTACACTGACCTCCCTTTCCGTAGTGTTGTTAAAAAATTTGGTGCAGATTTAACTATCTCAGAAATGATTAGTTCAAATGCCTTAGTTTATAACTCTAAAAAAACTTTTAAGATGCTTGAAAAATCTCCTAGTGAAGATCCCTATTTTGTACAAATTGCTGGAAATAAACCAGAGCTTGTACGTGATGCAGTTGAAATTTTAAACGATATTGAGGGAATTGATGGGATTGATTTAAATTGTGGTTGTCCTGCACCTAAAGTATTTAATCATGGTTCTGGTTCAAACCTTTTAGGGGATTTAAAAAAACTTGAAGCTATTTTAAGTACCGTAAAAAAATATAATAAAAAACAATATACCAGTGCAAAAGTGCGTATTGGCGTTAATGAAAAAATTCCTGTTGAAATTGGTAAAGCAGTAGAAGCTTGTGGTGTTGATTTTATTTCTGTACATGGAAGAACACGAGCAGGAGCTTATAAAGCTCCTGTTGATTATGATGCAATCAAAGCCCTTAAAGAAGCTGTTAATATTCCAGTTATTGCCAATGGTGATATTAAAGATTTTAAAAAAGCAAAAGAGGTTCTTGAATACACTAAAACTGATGGGGTAATGATTGGTCGAGGTGCTATAGGAAAACCTTGGGTATTTTACCAAATTAAGCATGGTATTGAAGATATTGATGAAGCGTTAAAACGAAAGATTATTCTGGAGCATTTTGATTCTGTTCTTGATTTCCATGGAATTCATGGAGCAGTTATGTTCAGAAAGCTTCTTCATTCTTATTCAAAAGGCTACAAAGGTGCTGCTGAATTTCGAGATATTATTAATACTATTACTGACAAAGATATTATGAGAGACATGATAGAGTCTTTCTTTACAGAAAATAACGTTCAAAAATAGATAACACTTATACTTCATTTTGTATTAATAATTTTTAGATAAAATGAAGCTTTATTAAAGGAAATGATTGGAAGACTACTATTACGAACTAGAAGTTACACCATCAGATAATATTGAAGTATTTACTGATTTAGTAACAACCTTAACCCAAAATGCCATAGAGGAGTGTGAAAACTCAATTATTGCAAGAAGTGAAGAGGATTTGAGTGATGTTGAATTTGGAATTCAACAATTTGCACAAGCTATTAAAATCCCTTGTGAAACGAAGTTAACAAAAAAGCGAAATGAAGATTGGATTGCAGCCTATCAAAAGTCTGTAAAATCCATAGAAGTTGGTAAATTTTTTGTTCGACCTTCTTGGGAAGAAGCACAGGCAGATAAAATTGACTTGATTATTGATCCTGCTTTATCGTTTGGTTCTGGACATCATGAGACCACTAACAGTTGTTTACAAGCAATTTCAAAGTATGTCAAAAAAGAGGATGATGTTATTGATGTAGGCTGTGGTAGTGGTATTTTAGCAATTGCTGCAAGTAAGTTAGAAGCGATAGTTGATATTTGTGATACCGATGAAGTATGTATTAATGATAGTAAGATGAATTTTTCTTTAAATCAAGCCACGTGTAGTGATGCTTGGGTAGGAAGTGCATTGAAAGCCTCAAAAACTTACGATGTTGTCATTGCTAATATTGTAGCTGATGTACTTGTAATAATTTCCAATGATTTAAAAAAGTGCTTAAAACCGCAGGGTATATTAATCTTGTCAGGTATATTAGATAAGCATTTAAATAGAGTTCTAAAAAAATTTGATAATTTAACGACAGTAGAGATAATAGAAAAAAACGAATGGCGAACTGTTGTAGTAAAAAACGAAGGAGTTTAATTTGATGAATAACAATCAAAAAGATAATAACAACAATAACAACAATTTTTTTAATAATAATCCCCTATTAGTTTTCGTACTATTTTCAATAGTAACGATAATGGCATTTAAAGCACTTTTCCCAGAGGAACAAGCAGGAATGAATGGAAACTCTTCAGTGCAACCTTATGGAAAAAGCAAACATAAAACCGTTGCTTATTCTGATTTAAAGAAGTTGATTACTAGTGGAAAAATTGAATACGTAGGTATTGGAAATACACAAGTAAAAGCTGTTTCTAAAACAGGTACTGGTGAGTTAATGACTTATACTGCACGACGTGTTATTCCTGATGATACCCTTATCCCAACTTTAGAGAAGAATGGTATTAATTATGGTGGAGTAAATGAAGAGAATATGTTAGCTGATATTCTTTTTGGATGGATTTTACCTATTTTTATTTTCTTTGCAATTTGGATGTTTTTAGCAAAACGTATGTCAAAATCTATGGGTGGTGGAGGCGGTGGCCTTCTTGGAATTGGGTCATCTAAAAAAATGATTAATTCAGAAAAACCAAATGTAAAATTTGAAGATATGGCGGGAAATAAAGAGGCAAAAGAGGAAGTACAAGAAGTTGTTGATTTCCTTTCTGCACCAGATAGATATATTAAACTTGGAGCTCAAATTCCAAAAGGTGTTTTATTAGTAGGACCTCCTGGAACAGGTAAAACACTTTTAGCAAAAGCAGTTGCTGGTGAAGCAGATGTTCAATTTTTATCAGTTTCTGGTTCAGCATTTATTGAAATGTTTGTAGGTGTTGGTGCTTCTAGAGTACGTGACCTTTTTGAACAAGCGAAAAAAGTGGCTCCGGCAATTATTTTTATTGATGAGATTGATGCGATTGGTAAAAGTAGAGCAAGTGGTGGTCCAATGGGTGGAAATGATGAGAGAGAGCAAACATTAAATCAACTTTTAGCGGAGATGGATGGATTCTCCACTGAACACGCACCTGTTATTGTATTAGCAGCAACCAATAGACCTGAAGTTCTTGATCCTGCACTTCTTAGACCTGGACGATTTGACAGACAAGTATTAGTTGACAAACCTGATTTTGAGGGACGAAAAGAGATTTTAAATGTGCATATCAAAGGGGTAACTCTTGGAAAAGATGTTGACCTTGTTGAAGTTGCACGTATGACAGCTGGACTTGCTGGTGCTGATTTAGCCAATATCATTAATGAAGCTGCACTATTAGCTGGACGAGCAAGTAAAGATGAAGTAACCTATGAAGATTTTAAAGAAGCTGTAGAGAGACAAATTGCAGGTTTAGAGAAGAAATCACGTAGAATTTCTCCTAAAGAGCGAAAAATTGTTGCTTATCATGAATCAGGACATGCTGTAATTGCAGAGATTACTAAGGGTGCTAAAAAAGTAAATAAAGTATCTATTGTACCTCGTGGTCTTGCCGCTTTAGGATACACACTAAATACACCAGAAGAGAACAAATATTTAATGCAAAAGCATGAACTTATAGCTGAAGTTGATACCCTTCTTGGTGGTAGAGCAGCAGAAGAAGTATTTATTGGTGAAATTAGTACGGGTGCAGGAAACGATTTAGAGCGAGCTACTGATATTATTAAATCAATGGCTTCTATTTATGGAATGAGTGATGTTGCAGGATTAATGGTGTTAGAAAAACGTCAAAACCAATTTCTTGGTGGGCAGACACAAAAAGATTTCTCTGATGAGATGGCAAAAAATCTTGATGAGCACGTAAAACAAGTTTTAAATGATAGATATAATGCTGTTTTAAAATCACTTGAAGAACATCGAGATGCTATTGAAGAGATGACAGAAGAGTTATTAGATATTGAAGTTATTTCGGGTGAGCGAGTAAGAGAAATTATTAAAGCCCATGGTGGAGAAGTTTTTGAAGAGGAAGATTTACACTCTGAAGCCATTGAAGAAAAAGAGGTAAATAAAGAAGAAACAGAAACTTCTGATGCATCAAATGAAGAGAAAAGTGATGAAAATATTCCCTCTTTAGAAGATGAAATAATGAGTGAAAATGAAGATAAACAAGAAGAGAAAGATAATGATAAATAGTTTTGTACTTCCAGAGGGAAAAAAATCGGTTATTTACGCTCTTATAATAACGGTATTACTTTTTTTATTCGTATGTGATTTTTTAGGTTGGATTGCACTTATTATTACTTTTACATTGGTTTATGTTTACCGAAACAGTGCGAAGCCTGCTGTTATTGTAAGTGACATTGTATCACCGTGTAGTGGAAAGGTAAGTGCTATTGATGTACTTGATGGTAAAAAAATAATTTACGTAGATGTTAGTTTATGTGATAGTTCAATTTTACGTGCACCCATAAGTGAATCATTTGAAGTTCTTGAAAATAGAAAAGGATTAAATTTAAGTAGTGATAGCTTCCGAGCAACAAAACTTAATAATAAAGTGACATTAAAGTTTGGTGAAATTGTTATTAGTTTACTTGCAGGACGGTGTAATCTTAAAACGTCACTTAATACAGAGGCGGAACCTTTAAAAGGGGAAAAAATCGGAGTTTTCACTTCCGGTAAGATTCAAATCATTTTAGATAAAAATAATGTAATTAAAGTAAAAATTGGACAAAAAATTGAAGCAGGAGTCACTCCTTTAGCATAATATTTTTTTAAGTTATAAGAGTTTTCTCTTATAACTTGACAAATTTTTTTTAACTCATTATAATTTCATCATTACAAAATCCAGCTTTACTCTTAAAGCCTTTTTGGATTTTGCTTCATTTAAGTGGAATGCATTTTCACGATTAAAAATAAAACTAGGAGAGTATCATGAAAATTTTTGATTTTTATAACAACCATTTCATTAAAAGTGTTAACACTCTTCTGCTGCAACTCAAATCACTCTAATATTTAGTCTTAAATATACAATCAAAATAACAATTTAAGTTTTTCTTTTTTTATTAAAAAAAAGATATAATACGCACAATTTACAAAGGCCAAAAAATGGATATTATTAACATGGATAGAAATAGAATTATAGTATTTGATACGACATTAAGGGATGGGGAGCAAAGTCCTGGTTGTTCAATGAACACAGAAGAAAAAATTAAAGTTGCATTACAGTTAGAAAAATTAGGGGTTGATGTTATTGAAGCAGGATTTGCAGCTGCATCTCCTGGAGACTTTGATGCCGTTAGCAGAATTGCTGAGCAAGTTAAAAATTCAAGTATTTGTTCATTAAGTAGAGCAATTGAAAATGATATTAAACAATCTGGTTTAGCAGTAGGGAAAGCTCCAAAACACAGAATTCACACCTTTATTGCCACTTCACCAATCCATATGAAGTATAAATTAAAAATGAGTGAAGAAGAAGTGATTAAAAGAGCAGTTCACGCAGTAGAGTATGCACGAACATTTGTTGATGATGTAGAGTTTTCATTAGAAGATGCAGGACGGTCAGAAATTCCTTTTATGAAAGAGGTTATGGATGCAGTTATTAATGCGGGAGCTTCAACAATTAACTTACCTGATACCGTTGGGTACAGATTACCAACAGAGTTAGGTGCTATGGTAAAAGAGTTATCTGATTTTGCAGGTGATCGTGCAATTATTTCAGTACATAATCATAATGACTTAGGATTAGCAACAGCAAATACTTTATCAGCAGTAATGAATGGTGCAAGGCAGATTGAAGTAACAGTTAATGGTTTAGGTGAGCGAGCAGGTAACTCTTCATTAGAAGAGGCTGTAATGGCTATTAAAACACGAAAAGATGCTTTTGGAGATTTATATACAGGAATTAATACACCAGAAATTTACCCAACTTCACGATTAGTTGCAACCATTACAGGTGTTGAACCACAGCAAAACAAAGCAATTGTTGGTAAAAATGCATTTGCCCATGAAAGTGGTATTCATCAAGATGGTGTGTTAAAACATCAAGAGACATATGAAATTATGAAACCAGAAGATGTGGGAGTATTTAAAGAGTCTACATTGATTTTAGGTAAACACTCTGGTCGTGCAGCATTTAGAGACAAAATTGAGCATTTAGGATTTGATAACGTAAGTGATGAAGAACTAAATGCAGCTTTTGAACGATTTAAAATCTTAGCAGATAAGAAAAAAGATGTAACGGATGATGATATTCGGATGTTAATTACAGATGAAGCATTGAACCAAGATAAAACTTATGAATTAGTAGGATTACAAATCTCTGACTGTTCAAATGGAATGCCAATGGCAGCAGTATCAATTAAACATAATGATTCAATTATGAAAGATGCTAATATTGGTGAAGGTACAATGGATGCAATCTTTAAAACAATTGATAGATTAACTGGAATGACAGGAAGCTTACAAAGCTATAATGTAACGTCAGTGACTGAAGGAAAAGATGCGTTAGCTAAAGTAACAACACGAGTTAGTTTTGATGAAAACACACCTTCTTTTGTTGGACATGGATTAAGTATTGATACCATGCTTGCAACAGCAAAAGCCTATTTAGGGTCGGTTAACTCATATCTCTCTCAAAAAGAGAGATTGTCTAAAAATAAAGAACATCAAGTATAAAAGTAAGGTTAATTCCTTACTTTTAAAGCTTTTCTACTGACTATAAAACACCACTTCTTCTCTTTTTTTAAATACTCTTTCAGCTAATAATTGGCAATAAAATAATAAAATAATAACTAGAATGATATGATTTAGAAATTGAATTATACCTCTTTTTTTAATAAAAGTGTGTATAAATTTGTTAAAGAGTTTCTTTTAATATATGGGGGGAATAGAAAATACATGATGCAGTTTAACTTCTTTTTGAAGCTTTTAAAGGAATCGTTTAGAGACTTGATTCCAATTGTTGTAGTTATCTTATTTTTTCAATTAGCTATTATTCAAGCTGTACCAGAAGGTTGGGTTGGAACAGCTATTGGATTAGGTATTGTGGGTGTTGGTTTAGCAATTTTTTTACAAGGTCTTGAAATTGGTATTTTCCCCGTTGGTGAAGGACTTGCACGTGATTTTGCAAAGCATGGAAGCATGGCATGGGTTCTATTCTTTGGTTTTTTAATTGGTTTTGGTACTACTATTGCAGAACCAGCTCTTGCTGTTATTGCTGATAAGGCAGCATCTATTTCAAGTGGTCGTATTGATGCAAATATGCTAAGACTTGTTGTTGCAGGTTCAGTTGGATTTGCAATCTTCTTAGGAGTTTTTAGAATCTATAAGGGACACCCAATTCACTACTATATTATCGTTGGATATATAGCCGTTGTTAGTGTTACCTTTTTTGCTCCAAAAGAGATTATTGGTTTGGCATACGATCTTGGTGGTGTGACCACTTCAACAGTAACTGTACCACTTGTTGCAGCACTAGGTATTGGACTTGCTTCAACGATTAAAGGAAGAAATCCTGTTATTGATGGATTTGGTCTTATTGCTTTTGCTTCACTTACTCCAATGATTTTTGTGCAAGTGTATGGTATTGCGGTATACAATTTAGTTGAAGCCAAAGATGTTGCAGAAGTTGTTGTTGAGGCATCAGTCTCTTCAACTGTAGATATATCATTAATGTCAGTGTTGACTGGTATTAGTTCAGTGGTTAGAGATGTTGCACCTATTTTAATTATTATTCTTTTTTTCCAATATGGGGTAATTAAAAAGAAAATTGATAATATCAAAACCGTATTCTTTGGATTTGGTTTAGTTATTATTGGTTTATATGCTTTTATTCTTGGTTTAGAGATGGGATTATTTAGATTGGGTGAAACAATGGCATATCAGTTAACTAAATCTGATTCTATTTTGATGATATATGCCTTTGCCTTTGCTATTGGCTTCTCAACAACGATGGCAGAACCAGCACTTATGGCAATAGCAAAAAAAGCAAAAGAGATTAGTGATGGTAAAATCAATGATTTTGCTTTAAGACTTTTTGTTGCAGCAGGTGTTGCTGTTGGTATTGCACTAGGGGCCTATAGAATTGTAAATGGTGGAGAGATTCACTACTACATTATAGTTGGATACATTACAGTAATTATTTTAACCTGGATAGCTCCAAAATATATTATTCCAATTGCCTATGATTCAGGTGGAGTTACAACTTCAACGGTAACGGTACCACTTGTAGCGGCTCTTGGTATTGGATTAGCGACAAATATTGATGGACGAAGTCCTTTAATTGATGGTTTTGGTCTTATTGCCTTTGCTTCACTATTTCCAATGATTACCGTAATGCTTTACGGTATTATTACTGAAAAAATGGGTGTTAAATCAGATACTGAAATTGAAGCTGCAAATATCTTAAAAGATGCACTTGTTGATGCAGAAAACATGGATTTAGCGACAGTAAATATTGATGGAAGTGATAGACGACACTCTTTACCTATGGATTTTAGTGCCGTTGTGATTATTGTACCTGCAGAGAAAAAAGTTGATGCTATTCAAGCGGCTAATAAAGCAGGAGCTCCCGGTGTTACTATTTTAAGAGCGGATGGTATTGGTCTTGGTAAGATGGATAATTTCTATCGTACAAACTTTGAAGCCAATGATGCCATGTTATTGTTCTTATTACCGCAAAGTTTAGTAAATCCAGTGATTAAATCAATTATTCATTCTTTACATCTTACTACAACTGGAAAAGGTATTGCCTTTGCCTTCCCATTAACTCATATGAAAGGGATTAGTTTAAGTCGGCATGATATTTTTGTAAATAGAAAAGATCATAAAAATGTTGATGGAGAAGAACTAATCAAAGAAGAAGAGAAAAAAGTTGAAGAGAAAATTGCAGAAGTAGCAGCAGCAGTCAATGCAGCAAATAAATAGTCTAGATACTCTGCTTAATGAAATAAGTACGGGCTTGCCCGTACTTATTTATTTTTCAGGAGTAAACTGCTCTGTATGTAAAGACCTAAAGCCAAAAGTTGAGCAAGAGGTCTCTCAAACTTTTTCAAAAATAAAACTTTTCGAAGTAGATGCTTCGCTACATAAACAAATCGCAAGTCATTTTACGGTATTTTCTATTCCTACAATACTTCTTTTTTTAGATAAAAAAGAGTTTATACGCGTAGGGCGAAATATAAGTGTTAAAGCTTTTATTGAGCAAATAAGACGACCGTATATGTTATTTTGTGATGAGGATGAATGAAACGAACACTTTTAATTATATTTGCGCTTTTTTTATGTATGCAACTAATACGAACTGAACAAGTAAATCCAACACTCGATAAAAACTTAGAAATTAAAGCACCGAAAAATATTCAAACCATGTTTAAAAATGCATGTTATGATTGTCATTCCAACCAAACGCAATGGCCTTTCTATTCAAATATCGCACCTTTTTCTTGGATTATTTCACGGCATGTAAAACATGGAAGGAAAGCCTTAGATTTTACTGCTTGGGAAAATTATAATCAAGAAGAGAAAACAAAAAAACTAAAAGCTATTTATCGAACGGTTTATGGCTCAATGCCACTGCCTAGTTACGAAGCTTTTCATGAAGAAGCAGCATTAACAAAAGAAGAACGTGAAGTAATTCGAACATGGACAGGAGTACGTAGATTTTGAGTATCAATGAAGAAGTAAAAGAACTACTAGAACAGAAAAAGACTCTCCTTACTGTTACTTATTTTAAATTGCAACAACTCTTTGAGAAAAAGTATGGCATCAATACAGTAGTACTTATGGAGATAGGAACGTTTTTTGAAGTATATGAAGTCAATAATGAAGAAGAACAAATAGGAAAAGCAAAAGAGATTGCTGAACTTTTAAATATTCAATTGACACGAAAAAATAAATCTATTTTAGAAAACTCTCAAGAAAATCCAATAATGGCAGGTGTTCCAGCTATATCATTAGAAAAACATTTAGCACGAATTATTGGAGAACAAAAGTATACGGTTGTAATAATTCGGCAAAAAGGGTTACCGCCAAAAGTAACACGTTATTTAGATACAGTAGTAAGTCCTGGTACTAACTTTGATTTTGTAATTGATCAAGATGAAAATAATATAACCAGTTTAACCATTGATTGTAACCGTGAGATTTTTTCTGTGGGGTATAGTGCCATTGATGTTACCACTGGTAAATGTTATTACAATGAAGTGCATGGTACAAGTGAAGATAAATATTATGCCTTAGATGAGTGTTTTAACTACATGAACATGCACCGTACCAATGAAGTTGTTGTTACCTTTGCTGATAAAGAGATCAATCAAAAAGAGATTATTGAGTATTTAGAACTCTCTTTTAAAACCTTTCATATTA
>CAZIES010000062.1:13647-15247 GCA_964538295.1 uncultured Arcobacter sp.
AATCAAAAAGAGATTATTGAGTATTTAGAACTCTCTTTTAAAACCTTTCATATTAGTGATTTTAGACCAAAGATTATTTATCAAAATGAGCTATTTAAAAATGTATTTAATATAGAGTCTTTATTAACAGCTATTGAACATCTTGATATGGAACGTGTTCCATTGGCAACAGAATCTTTAGCTACACTTATTGACTTTGTTATTGGGCATGATGCAAAGATTATTCAAAAATTGACACATCCAACAAAACTAGATGTGAGTAAGTATATCTATTTAGGGAATAATGCCTTAGAACAACTCAATATTATTGAAACAAGTCATAATCCAAGTTTGATTAAGCTTATTAATAACACATCAACGGCTATGGGAAAACGGCTTTTAAAAGAGCGACTAACTCATCCTGTTAAAGATGAAAAAGAGTTACTACGACGCTATGCGCTCTCAAAAGAGTTGTATGATTATCATGCCCCTATTGAGGGAGAGTTAGCTAACATTTATGATATTGAACGATTGACCCGTCGTATTAAACTCTCACGCCTTCACCCTTTTGAACTAAATTATTTGTATGATTCATTGCTAAGTATTAAAGAAGTTGTAACCTTTATGGAGAACTATAAGTTTTTTGAAGCTCCTTGTAGTTCAAGTGAATTGCAACTCTTTATTGAATCTATTGATTCTACTTTTGATTTAAGTGTGAGTGGGAAATACATGCTAAAAGATGTAGAAGCCAATATGATTTGTGAAGGTATTAACACTCAAATTGATGACCTTAATGCCCAAAATAGTGCATTGTTTGATAAATTAGGATTACTAAAACAACATATTTTAGGATTTTTAAAAACCAAAGATGATAACTATGTGAGTATTAACCGTTTAGATAAAGAGGGATTCTTTTTAGGCTTAACAAAAAGTCGTTTTAATTTAATTAAAGATGAGTTACTCAATTCGCACTTGATTATTGATGATGATTTACTTTTGTTTAAAGATTTTAAAATAAAAGTACAGACTAATTCTGTGAAAATTACTTGTCAGCTTACTGAAGATATTTCAGATAAATATGTGCATAATTTACGAAAAGTTATTGAACTAAATAAACTTGTTTTTAAAGAAAAACTCGGTGAGTTCGAGAAAAAGTTTGCTGATCTTTTACAAGAGTTAGTTCAATTTATTGCTGAGATAGATTTAACCGTTTCAAATATTAAAACGGCCAAAAAATATAATTATGTGTGCCCTAAAATAGTACGAACTCAAGATGATGAAAATTTCTTAGAGGTGATTGATTTACGGCATCCAATTATTGAAGCCAATGAAGAACAAGGGGTATATGTTCCCAATGATATTATTTTAGGAGAACTGCATTTAGCAAATGAAGAGCATAAAAAGAATGTCATCATTGAAAACTCAAATCCCATTAATATTCGTAACAATAAAATGCATGGTATTTTATTATATGGAATTAACTCTTCAGGAAAATCATCACTAATGAAATCTATTGGAATTGCTGTTATTTTAGCTCAAGCTGGTTTTTATGTTCCGGCAAAATCTATGCGATTTTCACTTTTTGATTCAGTCTTTACGCGAATTAGTGGGGCTGATAATA
>CAZIES010000063.1:0-10408 GCA_964538295.1 uncultured Arcobacter sp.
ACACTTAGTGCCCCTGCTAATGCTATCGCTGTTATTCTTCTCATCTTTTCTCCTTGGATTGTGTTTTTTCATAAGCAGTATAAGCTAGAAAAATGAACTCAAAAGGACTTTTTTGGTTATTTTATACGATTAAAAAGTCCTTTTGATTTCATTTCTTTATGTTAAAAATTTATAAATAATTTTAAAACTATATAGAAAGGAAAAAAATGGTTGACTCTATTAAAATTGATATCTCTGGAATAGAATCAAACGTTATTCAAACACTAAAAAACTCCTATACGAAAGACATTCGAGTTACTGATAACCAACTTCAATTAGAAATTCCTAAATCATTCCATAACGATATGATCGTAAAAGCACTTGATAAATTTTTGAGTAGTTTTAAGACAAAAACTGTTTATGAACTTGTTCCTTCTTGGATATTTGATGAAAAGAGTTCCGTTGTAAAAGGACCTACTCGTAAGTTTTTCCTAACTCATAAAGAGACTATCTTTTTAAAGATGCTGTTAAAGCATGATAAAGTTGTTACCTATGAAGAGATGACAACAACAATTTGGGAAGATCAAGAAGAGGTGTCTGCCAATGCAATGCGACTTTTTGCCAGAAATATTAGAAAAAAGCTTCCTCCAAAAGTTTTGAAGAATTTTCAAGGTATTGGATATAAATTAGTTTTGTAAATTCTAAATAGGGTAAAATATAGAATACATTTCACGAAGGTCTTATATGCGATGGATTTTAATTCTTTTTTTACTCCTCTTCTCTACTTCTCTTTTTGCTAAACCTGATAAAAATGTTCTTATTTTAAACTCTTACCATAAGGGATTTGAGTTAACTGATACCATTATTAATAATATAGAAAAAGCTTTTTATCCCCATGAAAATATCAATATTAGTACTTTATATATGGACACAAAGCAGATAAATTCACGTGATTATGTGGATAGCCTAAGAAGTCTTTATGCCATACAACTACAACACAGAAAATATGACTTAATTATTACCATTGATCGGTTTGCTTACCATTTTGCAGTTAAGAGTTATAAAAAGCTTTTTAATGGAGAACCTCCTATTTTATTTACAGGTGTGGAAGAGGTCTCTTCTGAGTTAACAAAAGTTTATAATGTTGAGGCAAAGGTTAACGGTATTATTCGTGACCTTTCTATTGAAGATAATATTAAACTCATTCAAAATGTGATGCCTCGTTTAAAGAAACTCTATATTCTTAATGATAGAAGTGATAAGGGAAATGAGAGTAGTCCTTTTATTCGAAAAGCCATTTTAAAGGTCAAAGATAAAATAGAAGTGCAGTATTTACGAGATGATACCTTAGAAGATTTTAAAGAGTATTTTTCAACGTTTAGAAAAGATGAAGCTATTTTGTTTGTAAGGTACTCTAATGATAGAAGTGGAGAGTTCTATAAAACCAATGAGATAACTTCTGCAATTAGTAGTTTTAAACTGCCTGTTTTTGTTACCGATACACTTTATATGGATAAGGGTGCCATTGGAGGGAAAGTTGTCTCTATTGAAAAAATGGGATTAAAAACAGGACGAAAAGCGGTTAAGATTTTATATGACCGTATTACGCTTCCTGATGTGGAAACTAATGAGGCTTTTGAGTATATTTTTGATGCTAAAAAACTTAAAGAGTTTAACTTAATACTGCCAACCACACTACAAAATATTAAACTGATTAATGCCCCTATTGGTTTTTTTGATAAGTATCGGACTCTTATTAACTCGGTGTTTTTAATTAGCCCTTTTTTAATTGTGATTATTTTTGGTTTAGTTCAAGCGTTATATAGTAAACAACAAACTGCACGTAAACTACAAGAGAGAATTGAGTTTGATAAGGCTCTTTTAAATGCCATTAATTCACCTATTTTTTGGCAAGATAAAAATGGGGTAATTTTAGATACGAATGTTAAATTTTGTCAACTCATTGAGCTTCCTTGTGGAGCACTACAGGGGCACACTTTGAATAAATTTTTTCATAACTATCCCCAAGCGCGACGTATTATTAACTATTTAGAACAGTTTAAAGCGGGAAAACTTGAAGACTCTCAAATTACCGTTCGAAATCGTCAAGGTGAAAAACGTATCTATTTTATTCATCAAGCCTCTTATGAATCATCACCTAATACAAGCGGGGTAGTGACAATATTTACTGATATCACCAAAGAAAAAGAGGCTGCGGTTGAAAAAGCAAAACAGACTCAATATATGATACAACAAACGAAGTTAGCTGAGATTGGGGAAGTATTCTCTTCCATTGCACACCAATGGAAGTCCCCTTTAGTAGCAATCACTGCTTTAGCCCAAGACCTCTTTTATTCCCAAGATAGAAGTGAAAAAGAGGAAGATAGTTATCATATTACAAATATCATGACCCAAGTGCAGTACATGACCAACACGATTAATGATTTTCAAGACTTTATTATCCCCTCAAAACAGAAGACCAATTTTGATGTGAAAGTGATGATAGAATCAATGCTTAACATTGTTAAACATAATATGAAGTATAATTATGTAGATGTACAAATCAATGTAACCCCAGAGACAAACCTCATGGTATATGGTTATGAAAATGAGTTTATGCAAGCGATTTTAAATATCGTTAATAATGCAAAAGATGCCCTCTTACATAACAGTGAAAAAAATAGGCATATAACAATCAATCTTTATAATCGTAACAGTTTTCTAATGATAGATATTATTGATAATGGACCAGGGATTTCTAAAGAGGCAGTGGATAAAATCTTTTTGCAGTACTTCTCAACAAAAGAGCAAGGTCACGGAATTGGTCTTTATATGACAAAACTGATTATTGAAGATAAAATGGGTGGAAAGATTAAATTTAAGCATCTGCAAGATGGTTCATGTTTTAGAATAAAATTAAAGAGTGTAGAAGGTAGATAGATGAAAGTATTAGTATTAGAGGATAATGAAGCATTATTAAATGTCATAAAAAAAGGACTTGAAAAAGAGCACTTTAAAGTTGACACATTTACAGATGGCGATGAGGCTTTAGATGCAATCAATAATGGTTACAGCTGTTTTATTTTGGATATTAATGTTCCTTCTATTGATGGTATTTCAGTTTTAAAGCATGTACGTGACTACTTTAGTGATGTGCCAGTATTGATTATAAGCTCTAACCATGAGTTAGAAAAGATAAAAACCTCTTATGAAAAAGGGTGTAATGATTATATTAAAAAACCTTTTTTTATTTATGAGTTAGTACAAAAAGTAAAAACTTTATGTCGTCAAGAGAGTAAATTTATTCAGTTTAGCCAGGATTGTCAATACAGTTTTATTGAACATATTTTATATGACAAGGGTGAAAAGATTATCTTAGCTAAAAAAGAGATACTTTTTTTAGAGCTCTTTATTCAAAATATTCACCGAGTAGTAAGTTACGAAGAGTTAGAAGCTTATGTTTGGGAAGGTGAAATTACAAATCTTGATAATATTCGAGCTTTAATTAAACGATTACGTAAAAAGTTGCCCGATGATAGTATTAAAATTGTAACAGGACTTGGTTATACGTTAAGCAATGAGGTTAAGATTGTTTAGGAGTAGATGTGATAACCGTAGATAGATTAGATCATTTTGTTTTAACGGTAAAAGATATTGAAAAAAGTGTAGCCTTTTATACTAAGGTATTAGGCATGCAAAAAGAGATTTTTAAAGGTTCACGAGTTGCTCTTAAGTATGGCACTTCCAAGATTAATTTACATGAACTTGGAAAAGAGTTTGAACCCAAAGCCTATAATGTCAAAGAAGGTTCTGCTGATTTATGCTTTATTACTGAAAATAATCTTTTAGAAGTAATCAACTTTTTAAATAGTATCAAAATTGACATCGAAGAGGGACCTGTGCAAAGAACGGGCGCTCTAGGGACTATTGAGTCAATTTATATACGAGATCCTGATAAAAATCTTATAGAAGTATCAAATTACATAAAATAATATTATCTTATAATAATCGCAAAAATTTTCAAAAAAATCACAAAATGTCACTTTTTTTTGTTACAAATCGGAAATTCCATGATATACTAGTCAAATTATATTTACTTTTAAGAGGAGTGTAAGATGAATTTAGCAGGAAAGAGTGTTGAGGAGCTTGTAGAAGTAGCCTTAACAACAGATTGTATGAAACAGATTGAGTCATTAGTTGAGTATCCTGCCATGTTGGTACGTCGTGCATTGGCAAAAAACATGCATACGACAGCAGAAATTCTAAACAAACTTGTTCATGATCCTGTTTTAAATGTAAGTTATATTGCTGCTAGTAACCCTCGAAGTACTATTGCACGAGATTTTGGTTTTTTACCAGTGTGTGTTACATGTAGTATAGATGAGCGAAGAATGAATTGTGAAAAGTGTTCAATAAAAGATGACCATAAATTTTAGTCTTTTTTTGTAAGGCAGAGTAAAATACCACTTAAAATTATTAGGGTTGATACCCCTAATGTAAAACTTAAAACCTCTGCAAGGAAAATAACCCCTAAAAAGATAGCAATTACAGGAACAAACAGTTGAAGCACACTGGCAGTTATAAGTGAAATATGGGGCAAAAGAAAATACCATAAAGCATACCCTATTCCAGAAGTAATCGCTCCTGAGAAAAAAGCTAAAACAATCCCTTCAAAACTAACTACCCATTCATGAATTAAAAAAGAAAAAAGAAGCATATAAAAGAGTGATTTAACAAAATTGTCTGTTGTATGGTATAAGGCTTGGGCAGTCTTTTTACCTAAAAGTGTGTAGCTTGCCCACGCGATACCAGAAAGAATCATCAGTCCAATGTGTTCATAAGAAAGCACAAGTGTCTCTTTTGGAAAGAGCAGATAACACAGTCCTAAAAATGCTAAACCCATACCAAAGATTTTTTGAAACGTAAGTTTTTCTTGGTTTTTAAGTGCAAAAATAATCATTGAAAGTTGCACAACGGCAAAAAGAATTAGTGCCCCTAACCCTGCATCTAAACTGTTGTAAGCATAGGAGAAACAAAGGGCATACATAAAAAGCATAAAAGCACTAAGCCAGTTGGTTTTTACTTCAAATTGATAATGCTTTTGTTTATATAAAAGAATCAAAACTAAAACAGCTGCTCCAAAAAAGAGTCGAAAAAAAGTAAAACTGAAAGCATCAATACTTTGCTCTTGTAAAGCTAAACGACAAAGAAGTGAATTAGAAGCAAAAAAGAAAAGGGTGAGAAGTGTCACAAGAAAAAGCTTAGGTGTCGTAAGCTTTTTCATTGTTTGTTAGTGTCTAAAAGAAGGATTGTTTGTCATGAACTCTTCTACTTTATCTGTATGGGCATAAATCTTACCACTACGACGCATAAATGAGTTAACAATATGGTACCCATGGTTAAGCGCTGCTGCAATTGAACCCCCAGTATTAAAGGCAATATCCCCTGCAACATATAAACAGTGGATATTTGTGCGGTAGTGTTCATCGTAGATAGGTTTTCCACCTTCATCGACTTCAATGCCCACTTTTTTTAAGAAATCAACAGGAGCGGTTCCTCCAATGGCATAAATGACTCTATCGTAAATCGTGAAATAACCATCATTGAAGTTGACTTTAACTTTACCATGCTCATTTTCAACGGATTCAATATCAGTATTCATTCGAAGACGAAGTTTTTCTTGTCCATTGTATTGGTATAAGATATCTTCATTTTCTGGGTTTAATCGATTGAACTCATCTCTTCGGTAAACTAAGGTGACAGTATTATTTTCATCGGCTAACTCATAAGCGTACTCAGCAGCTGAGTTTCCACCACCGACAACTAAAATCTTTTCACCTTCGTTACATTTATCAAGGTTGTAGTTCACATACTCTTTAATTGATGGGGGAATTTTATAGCTAGGCTTATTTGGTTTTCCCATCTTTCCAATCGTAACAACAACGGCAATTGCCCTAAAACTTTGCGTTGCAGTAGTAATTAAGAAACAGTCATTCTCTTCGTCCCTGATAACATTTTCAACTTCAGTATTAAAAGCGGTGTCAATTTTCTCTTCATCTAAAAGCTGGTCAAAGAAGTCAAGTGTTGTCTCTTTGGTTCCATCCATGAAAGGGATATTCCCTTCAATATCCATTTTTTGACCTTTCCAGTCTTTATCAACACGTTTGTTATCTTTATAAAACTTTCTAATTGTACTGGAGTGGTTATCTGCTTTGTCAATGAGCAGAATATTTTCAATACCATGAACTGCAGCTTCAATCGCAGTACCAATACCACCAGGCCCTCCACCAATAATGGCAATATCATACATATTTGTCATCTTTTACTCTTTTATGTGAAATTTTGAAATCATACCAAATAAAAATAGAAACTAGCACTTAAAAAAATAGATAAAAGAGGAGATTTTGAATATTTTTCTTTCCTACTAGTAAAGCTACTTGGAAAGAAAAATATTTGAAATATACCTTTTAAAGCTATTTTCCTTACAGGTAGTATAGTTTGCACTATCTAGTCTACAAAATAAAACTTGAATTAGCTTTGGCTAGTCCTACATTTTATTTTGTAGACTATACAGCACAACTTATACTATTTAAGTATTAGTTTCTATTTTAATTTGGTACATTATACAATAATAACTTTAGATTATAATTTACACTTCTTTATCTAAGTCGTAGTACTCTATGTGTAAGTAAAATTTTGATAAAATGGCACTTTTATACCGAAATAAAAAAGTATTAATAAATGATAAAAGGTAAAGCATAGATGAAATATGGTGAACAAGAGATAGTTAATTTTGATATTAACAAAGATGAAAACTTCTGGCCAAATGAGAATGAAAAAAATTACACAATAAATATTGAGCTTCCAGAGTTTATGGCAAAATGTCCACGAAGTGGATACCCAGATTTTGCAACGATTAAATTAGAGTATATCCCAAATAAATGGGTCATTGAACTAAAAGCACTCAAACTTTATATCAACTCTTTTATGCATAGAGAAATCTCTCATGAAAATACAGCTAATGAGATTTTTGATACTCTTTATGAAAAACTGCAACCTCGATATTTAAAAGTGATCGCAGACTTCAAACCACGAGGTAATGTCCATACCGTTATTGAAGTAGATAGCGAAAAGATGTAGGGTAAGACGTTGGAGAGATTAGTTACCACTGCACAAGCGGCTGAAATCTTAGGTATATCTCTTCAAGGTGTTCATTACCGAATACGTAATAAAAAACTAAAATCAATCAAACAATCAGGGAAAACCTATGTTTATATCTCTGATGAGTATGAAGAAAAACCTCTAAAAAAACAAAAAGAGGCTAAGCAAGAGTCCTCAACTAAAAAAGAAAAAGAACCAACGTCATCTTATTATGCAAAACAAAATGAACGCCATACAGAGCGTATAGTTGCTTTAAAAGATGAACAAATTGGAATGATGAAGAAGTCTATTAAATGGCTTCGAGCCCAACACAAGTCTGAAATTAAACGACTAGAATCCAATCAAAAAAATATCATCGAAGTCTTTAACTCTGAGATTAAACTACTGCAAAGTGCCTTTAATGAGATGCGTTCAATTTATAAACCCATGTTACAAAAAGCAGAAGAGGCACAACCTACTTCAAATCTTCAAAAAAATAATTATAAAAAAGAGCGATTTATTAGTATCGAAGATTTTACACTCTATTTAAAAAAGCACAATAAAGACTCAAAAGAGATAAAAATGATTATCTTAAAAGCGGTTCATCGTAAAGATAAACGATTTTTATATAATAAAAAGACGAAAAAGATTTTGATTTTAAATAGTGATTTTTCTGATTTAATCTAAGAGAGTCAAATATTTCAAGCAAAAAAAAAGAGCGCTTGAGATAATCTCCGCACTCTTCTCTAGGCTACTAATTGGTTTCTATAAGACCTTGATATAGGTAGTTTTTCTATTTGTTATTGTGGTACCATTTAATGTACCAAAAAGTAAAAGTGTCTATAGTTTTTAGCGTTAATTTACTATATTATTCAAACTTCCTATAAAGTTTTCATCTTCAAGTTTTTTCATTAAACTTTTAAAAACATACTCATGTTGATAGTTAATGAAATATATTCTACCTTTTTCTTCTAAAGGTTGTATAATCCTATTTTTTTTTAGTTTTGAAATTAATGTGGTAGTTTGTCTTTGTGTAAGTCCTATGTCTGCTTGTTGAATATCTTTTGATGCAAACTGTTGTAATTGAATACCTACTTTTAAAAACTTATATTCTTTATCATTTATCATCCCTCTATCTTTTGAGTGTAGTAATGCAGGGTTTAATATTTGCTCTGTTAGATATGAATAATCAAGTAGTTTATTGATTTTTTCAATTTCCTCTAAAATACCAGATAATACATATTCACTCCACTTTAATATATCTTCATCGCTTCCATTATCTGCAATTGCTAACATTTCATAGTATTTATCCCTATCATTAAAAAATACTGCTGAGGGGTTTAATAAACTGCCCTCTTTTACATTAAATCCATATTTTATTAATAAGGCATATGTTAGTAATCTTACTGTTCTACCATTTCCATTTCCAAAAGGATGAATCCAAGTAAATCTATGGTGAGCTTGTGCAATTTTTAATAAATCATATTTAGGTGAGATTTCTTTATTAATAAACTCTAGCAGCTCTTCCATATCCTCTAATACTTTGTAATGCTCTGGTGGAGTATGAGTAGATTTTTGAATACCTACATTCCACGTTCTATATTGACCAGGTGTTCTATCCCCCTCATCTGTTAATGTATCAACAGTTAAAGAATGTAGCTCTCGAATAAAAAGGTGTGTGATTTCTGTTCCCTCTTCTATTGAGTCCTCTATATATTGCATAGCTTTTTCAACATTGGCAATTTCTGTAAATTGTTCTTTCTTTATATTTCCTTGATTTACTTTCTCTTCTATATATTCTGAAATAGTGGTTCTATTACCTTCAATTCTTGCAGAACCAACACTTTCTAGAATATGAAAAATTCCTTTTAATTGAAAAAAGGTTATAGCAGAAGTAGTACCCATTAATCTTAGTTTTCTTAAGTGATTAAGCTCTAATAATATATCTGTTAAATTATCTGAAAAATTAGGTTCAATAACTCTCATTTTTATTTCCTTTTTTACATATACTGTTAGTATTACTTACATAATGTATATACATTATTTACATAATAGTGTACTAAAAGTACACTATTGTAGGTCTTTTAGTTATATTATATCAAAGAAATTATTTACAATTTGTAAAGAAATCTTTTACATCATTGGAAAAATAATATTACAATGAGTGTGATTTATAAGTTGCTAGACTTTTATGTTTTAGCTAATCATTATTTCATCCGCTGTTAGTTCGTGAATGTCGTCAATACTTTTAAGTAACTTTTGTTTTAGTTCTTTATCTTTTATGGAATTGATATCCTCTTGTATCTCTAAAACCTTTTTTCATAAGCCATAATATTTACTCCTATTGTTAAGTTTTTTACTGATGAATTATTAATCAACAATAGATGTATAATATTAAATAAGAAGAAAGTGATTGTTGTTTTGTAAAGAATAAGACATAAAAAAAGAGCGCTTGAGATAATCTCAGCACTCTTCTCCAGATACCTAAACACACCATAAAAAAAGGTGCCTTGCTATGTTCCCATCCTGGGGCGTTGTCTTCAAGTATGATTGCAAAGGTCTAAAGAAGAGCATCAAAAATACCACTATATTCTTGGTGCTTCTCTTTTAGGGCTGTAATTTTATCTGAACGAAGCTTAAACTTTTTATAAACTCCTTGACAAGTCATTTTAAAAGTGTATAATGCCGCCCTTATTTAAAGAAAGAGTATATTAATGTCAAAAAATTTTAATCTTATTGGATTGGTCTCTATTATCTTTGCAATGTTTATTTGGGGAAGCTCTTTTATTGCGTTAAAATCAGCCATGGCTGACTTAGGTGAGTTTACGGTGATATTTTTTAGAATGTTGATTGCTTCAATGTGTTTTCTCTATTTTATTCCTCGTTTTTTGAAATATGAGTTTACAAAGCGGGATATCAAATTTATTCTTCTTTTAGCCTTTTTTGAACCCTGTTTATATTTTATTTTTGAAGCCAAGGCACTTCTTTATACTTCGGCATCACAAGCGGGGATGATTACCTCCCTTATGCCACTAATAACTGCAATGGCAGCAGGATACTTTTTAAAAGAGATTATCTCAAAAAAGCTGATTTTTGGTTCATTTATTGCCATGATTGGCGCGGTATGGTTAAGTGTTCAAGCAACGACTACTGTCAGTGCTCCTAATCCTATGCTTGGAAACTTTTTAGAGTTTTGTGCCATGATTTGTGGTGCAGGTTATACCATTGTAACGCGCTATTTAGTTGAGAAGTTTTCCGCACTTTTTATTACAGCTATTCAAGCCTTTAT
>CAZIES010000063.1:10508-12400 GCA_964538295.1 uncultured Arcobacter sp.
AGTGCAACTATTTTAGTTGGGGTGATTATCTCTCAAATGCGCGTTCCTAAGAAGTTTAAACGCAAGGCTAAACAACACAAATAGGAATATAGACTTTCCCTTTGAAAACGCGGGTTTCATTTAAAAACTGATTTTTTTCATAGAGCACATGGGAGGGTTGGGTGAGATTTTCATAACCACTTTTTGGCAACCAAATATGATAAATATAGGCTAAAAGTTGTAAAACATCCCCATAAACTCCCTCATATTCAAAGATTGCACAAAGGGATTGAGGCAAGATATCAATACTAATAGAGTTACTCCCTTTAAACTTTTCATCCACTTCTAAAGCACCAACATAGTGACACTTTGTATGAGAAGTTAAGACAGGATTATCATGTAATAAGCCTAATTGAGGAGCATCTAAAATATTTCGTTCATAAGCAAAAGCCATAAGTCGTTGCCAAAGGTCAAAAACTCCTTCATCATACCCTTTATGTCGAATATAGGCACAATATTTTTTAGGTACAACTTCAATTTTGGGTTTGATACTTTCAAACCTAGAAAAGTCCAAATTTTTTAAGTGCAAAACATCTTGAGTATAGTTTAAAAATGCACCTTTTCTCCATTGGGTGGGTGTAAAACCAAAACGCTCTTTAAAAGCTTTGACAAAGGAGGAGTGAGAAGCATAACCACACTTATTGGCAATCTGACTAATGGTTGAAAATCGATTAGTAATAAGCAAATTTGATGCCTTTTGTAGTCGTATAGAGGTGATACGTTCAAAAAGCTTTTCTCCAGTTTCTTCTTTGAAGATACGATGAAAGTGATATTTACTAACCGCATTCATCTTGGCTAACTCCTCTAAATTAATAGGGGTATCAATATGTTGGTAAATATAGTTGAGCGTTTTATTAACAATTGCTGTTCTATCATGTTTGGTCTCTTTTTTCATTGTGTGCATCCACTAATATTGATTGAATATTATACTTTAAAACAAAAATAATAGCAATATAAGACAAAAAAAAAGAAATTTAAGATAAAGATAAAATTTTTTAAAGCCTCTATAATGTCTAAAAATTAAAGGAGGAAATTATGAAACGATCATACATACGACAGATTTTAGATGCCATTGATGAAGAGACCATCTCTTTTGCCGGAGGTTTACCAAATGAAGCGCAGTTTCCTTTGGAGGCAATACAAAAGGCAACAATGCAAGCCTTAAAAAAACCAAGTTCTTTGCAGTACTCTAAGTCTCAAGGTTTAGATTCATTACGAGAAAAAATAGCAACGCTATATTCGCAAAATTTTGACTTCCCCACATCAAAAGAGCAGGTATTGATTACCACGGGAAGCCAACAGGCTTTTGATATTATTTTAAAGGTGTTTGGTAAAGATGAAGTAGTTGTTCAAAACCTTTCTTATATTGGGGCACTTGGTGCTTTTTCAAATTTGGGTTTAGGCGTGAGTGAGTTTGATGAGATTGATGAGTTAAAACGGGTGTTACACTGTTCCAATGACCTTTATTTAATGAGTGATTTTATTAACCCGACTTCAAAAAGTTATGATAAAAAAGAGCGAGAACAAATTGCAACGATATTAGAAAAGAAAGGGAACTTTTTAATTGAAGATGGGGCTTATTCGTTGTTAAGTTTTGATGGAAAAATAGAACAACCAATTTGTGCAAAGGTGAAAAAGAGTTTTCATTTATGTTCCTTTTCAAAAATCATTGCACCCGGCTTGAGAGTGGGATGGATTCGAGCAAGTGAAGAGTTAATAAGTAAAATCTTAGCCTCAAAAGAGTCAACGGATTTACATACACCAACACTAAATCAAATGATTATTGATAATTTTTTAGAGGAAAATAGTTTGCAAAACCATTTGAAGCTAGTACGTGCTGATTATGAGCAACG
>CAZIES010000063.1:12500-14989 GCA_964538295.1 uncultured Arcobacter sp.
AGGAAAATAGTTTGCAAAACCATTTGAAGCTAGTACGTGCTGATTATGAGCAACGGATGTCTTTTATGAGTAGTTGCATGAAGAAATATATGCCAAGTTTTAGGTTCGAAGAACCTAAAGGAGGAATGTTTATTTATGGATATTTCGAGGATAAAGATAGTATGTTGTTAGCCAAAAAAGCGATGAAAGAAAAGGTTGCCTTTGTTCCTGCACAAGCTTTTAAGCCAAAAAATCAAAGAAGTAGTGCAGCGCGATTTAATTTTACAAACTCTTCCTTAACGCAGATAGAAATTGGAATAAAACGCTTATCGATAATAGTTGAAAAACAGCGATTTATTCCACACTCAATTTGGGGTACGCTTTTTAAGAGTGTTGCAACCCCTCAAACTCTATAATGAAGCGGCTATATCTAACCCAATTATAAGCAAAAAGGAACTAAACTTTCTATGATGTGATAGCATGTAATAACAAAGTAAACTTTTTGTTTATGATTAAAAGAGTTAAAATGTCTTTTCGTTATAGGTTTATTTTAGTATTTGTTACAATAGAAGCTTTTTTTATTGTACTTATTGTAGGAATGAACTTCGTTACTATTGAAAAAGCATCTCAAAAAGCAGTCGAGCAGAAAATAGAGACAACCCATACTCTTATGGCAAAGCTTATCAAATCCCCTTTAAGTGTTTATGACTTAGCAACTTTAGATAATATCTTAGAAAATCTAGAATACGTCCAAGATGTTTTATATGTTATTATTGCTGATAGCAGTGATAGAATTCTTTCTACAAACTATCAGGGACAGCTTTTAACACTAGAAGAGGTTAATGCAATCAACGAAAATCAATTTATGCAAATCAAGGGACGAGATATTGCCTTTACTTATGGTGATATTTACAATGGTGATGTCAAGATTGGGCATATGCATATTGGTTTTGATATAACACATTCTTTAGAATTAATTCGCGAGAATCGTAAAAATACGTATAGTATTATTTTAATAGAGATTTTAATTTCTGCTATTTTTGCTTTTTTCTTAGGACATAAGTTGACATCAAAATTGTTGCAACTTACTGAAGCCGCTTCTAACATTGGAAAAGATATTCAAACCAAAATTCCTCATTTTGAAATAAATGATGAATTGGGTGTTTTAGCTAAAGCTATGGATACCATGCAAAATGAGATTATGGAAAGAAATGGTGAATTAAAACTCTTTAAACAGTTATTTGAAGCGACAACGGATGGGATAATTATTACCAATGAAAAAGGCTTGATTGAACTTTATAATGCTTCATTCTTAAGTATGACGGGTTATCAAGGAGATGAACTTATTGGTAGAAATGTTAATATTTTAAGTTCAGGTTTGCATGGAGAAACTTTTTATAAAAATCTTTGGGATAGTGTAATTAAAATGGGTTCTTGGCGAGGTGAAATTATTAATAGAAAGAAGAATGGAGATCTTTATACAATTTTACTTAATATAAATTCCATAAAAAATGATAAGAATGAGATTGTAAACTATGTAGGAATTTCTAGTGATATTACAGAATTAAAAGAGAAAGAGAAAATTTTAAAAATTCAAGGTAAAATGGCAACCATAGGTGAGATGTTAGGAAATATCGCTCACCAATGGAGACAACCTTTAAGTGCTATTTCTACGGCAGCTTCTGGAATGAAGCTTCAAAAAGATAATGACTTACTTGATGATACTTCCTTTGATACCTCATTAAATCTTATCATGCATTCTACTGAGAGTTTATCAAAAACAATAGAAGATTTTAAAAATTTTTTTAAGCATGAAAAAGAGACATCAACATTTTATATTTCAACGATATTAAAAGAAGCGATTGTTTTATTAGACTCTTCTTTTAAAAAAGAGAATATAGAGGTCATTGTAGATATTAAAGATGATGTGGAATTAACAAGTTATAAAAATGATTTCATGCAAGCAGTTATTAATGTTCTTAAAAACTCAAAGGATGCTTTTGAACGAGTCTCTCATAAGCCGGTTATTATATTAAGAGTTAAACTTTCAGGAATGTTTTTATCAATTGATGTTATTGATAATGCTGGGGGAATAGAAGAAGAGATACTTGGAAAGATTTTTGAACCTTATTTTACGACAAAACATCAAGCTCAAGGTACAGGTATTGGATTATATATGACACATATGATTATTGTTGATCATATGAATGGTCGTATTAAAGTTAAAAATTGCGATATTGATTATAAGGGTGAAAAATATCAAGGTTTAAATTTCCAAATCTTTCTACCTTATAAAGCATAATGGTTTATTTCACTCTTTTTTTTACAGCATTTATCTCTGCAACCCTTTTCCCTATGGGAAGTGAAGCGGTGCTAGTTTATGACCTCACCCAAGGCTATAGTGTAGTGTTGCTCTTAACTGTGGCAACTATTGGTAATACTTTAGGTTCATGTGTCAACTACTATTTAGGTTTAAAAGGAGAGGATTACCTTGAGCAAAAGGGGTATTT
>CAZIES010000064.1:0-4993 GCA_964538295.1 uncultured Arcobacter sp.
TAGTTATCCAAATGAGTTAACACAAGCCTTTATTAATATTTTTAACAATGCAAAAGACGCTTTTATCTCTAATGATATTAAAAAAAGATATATTTTTATACATACACAAGAAAAAGAGAATGACGTAATTATTACAATTAAAGATAGTGCAGGAGGTATTCCTTTAGATGTTATAGGAAAAGTATTCGAGCCTTATTTCACAACTAAGCATAGTTCAAAAGGGACAGGACTTGGGCTTTATATGACACATAGAATTATAACTGAGAGTATGCTTGGTAAAATTGAAGTTAATAATGTTAACTACGAATTTGAAAATCAAAAGTTTATTGGTGCACAGTTTAGTATTAGCTTACTAAAAACTATAAACTAAAGTAAGATTTTGCCAGGACGTTTAGTGATTTATGAGGATAGCTCTTTTAAAAAAGCATCCGCCTCTTTAATAAAAAATAATCTCATAGGTGCTCTTACGCCAGCTTATAACACTCCTCCCACACTACCTATTCCAGTGCTACTGAATAATGGTAACTATCTTTATGCTCACTTTGGATTTTTACCTTCTTGGGCAAAAGATAAACGATCCCTAAATATCAATGCTCGAAGTGAAACTGTTTTTGAAAAACGTACCTTTAGAGATGCTTTTCGATATCAAAGATGTATTATCCCATTGAATGGCTTTTATGAGTGGGAGGTAGATAGTAAGTTTAAAATAAAAACACCCTATTTTGTCCATAATAAAGAAGAATCGTTTTTAGCCGTAGCTGGTTTGTGGTCTGAGTGGTTTGATGTTGAGTCAAATATGAGTATTGTGACTGTTGCTTTAATGACATGTGATGCTAATGAAAAACTAGGAAAAATTCATCATCGAATGCCAGTAGTATTAGAACCAAAAGATTTTAAAACTTGGCTTGAAAGTAGTGATTTAAAAGAACTGAATAATTTGATGAAAGTTTATCCAAGTGAAAAACTCGAACTTTATGAAGTAACATCAGAGGTTAACAGAGTCTTATTTAACAAAAAAGAAGCAATACAACCTCTTAAAAAAGAGCCAAAAGGTCAGCTCTCTTTATTCTAATCAAAAATCTTTTTATAGGTGTGACAATAAGGGAGTTTTCCTGTTCGGGCATAGTAATTTTGATGGTATCCTTCTGCTGTAAAAAAGTCATTTGCTTTATAAAGTGAAGTTGCAACCTTATACCCTTTTTTTGTCAAAATACTTATAATATCTTGTGCAGTTTTTTTCTCTTGAATGTCATTATAAAAAATTGCCGAAAGGTATTGACTACCTATGTCTGGTCCTTGACCATCAGTTTGTTCCATATCATGGATTTCAAAAAAGAGTTTAGTTAGCTCTTCATAGGAGATTTTTTTAGGGTCGTAAATAACTTTGACACTCTCTAAATGACCTGTTTCCCCTTTGATAACTTCATAATAGTCAGGATTTTTTACATGACCACCCATATAGCCACTAAGTACATCTAACACACCTTTTTGTTTTTCGAAGTGATACTCTACACCCCAAAAACAACCACCTGCAAAGTAGGCATTTTGGGTATTTTCATTTTCATACTTTGATTTTGTAGGTTTTGGGTCTTTACTAAAAGAGGTTACAACAAAAAGAAGAATACCAATAAGGGCAATAATAGTGTATTTGTTCATTTTAAATCCTTTTAACGATTGTACGTTTTTTTTGTGAAGTCTTTATTTAGTTAATGGTGTAATATTAATTTATTAACATAGCAAAAGTAAATAAATATTAATTGAAGAAAATAGTGTTATAATCAGACAAAGTTGAAAATATTAGCCCATTTAATAAGGAGCTTGTTATGATTAAACTGCTTAAAATAAACCAACTCTATAAACGGTGTGATACTTCACTGTTTAAATTTCAAACAACTGCTAAACTTAAATCTACAACAAAAATATTAGGACAAAATAGGGCAATCAAAGCGATAAGTACTGCTTTGGGCATAAAACATGAGGGGTACAATCTTTTTGTTATGGGAAAAGGTGGTACAGGACGACACTCTTTATTGGATAAACTTTTAAAAGAGCAAACCAAAGGAGAAAATGCTTTATTTGATTGGTGTTATGTCAATAATTTTAATGACTATACCAAACCTATTGTATTAAAGTTACCTGCTGGTATGGGAGTCAAGTTTAAAAAAGATATGCAAAACTTAATAAAAAGTTTTCAAGAAAAAATCCCACAATCCTTTAAACAAAAAGAGTATTTAGGTGTTAAAAAAGATTTAGAGTCTCAAATTAAACAAGAGCAAGATAGAATTTTTTATGCCCTTAAAGATGAAGCTAAAAAAGATGATATTTTTATCAATGATACCACTGCTGGTGTAACAATCTCTCCTTTAAAAGAGGGGAAGACTTTAACAACTGAAGAGTTTCAGTCGATGAATATTAATGAGCGAGAAACCATTGAGAAAAAGATTATTACTTATAAAGCTTTAGTGGATGAAAATGCAAAATTAGAGATGGAGGTGGGGCGAGAGTTTATTGAACAGATGAAAGTTATTGATAATGAGTTTATTACCTCTGTTGTTGAAAAACTTATGCGAAATATCAAACAAAAATATGACAACTATGAATCTATCAATGAGTATCTTGATGAAGTACAAGAGGATGTGATAGAAAACTTTGAAGATTTCACACAAGAAGAGGCAATGCCTAGTTCAAATGCAATGGAGAACCTTTTAACCCAGAGTTTATCAACAGCACCAACGTTTGATATTTATAATGTGAATGTTTTTGTTAATAATGCAAAACAAAAAAATGTTCCCGTTATTTATGAACATAACCCAACGTACTCTAATCTTTTTGGGCGTATTGAACATGTTACACATATGGGGACACTTTCAACAGATTTTAATTTAATTAAATCTGGCTCTTTACATCGTGCAAATGGTGGGTATTTAATTATTGATGCAAGAGCACTACTGTTTCAACCTTATGCTTGGGAAGGTTTAAAACGGATGCTTCAAAGTAAACAGATACATCTTGAGACAGTTGAGGAGTCTTTAGGGTTAACTAGTAGTGTAACGCTTAATCCTCAAAGTGTCGATTTAGATGCAAAAATTGTTTTAATAGGTTCACCTTTTCTTTACTACTTATTGTATGAAGAGGATGATGATTTTAAAAAACTTTTTAAAATAGAAGCTGATTTTGAAGATGAAACGTTAAGAAACAATGAAAACATTTTACTCTATTCTCAAATTATCGCAACTTTACTCAAAAAACATAAACTTTTACCGTTAACCAAAAAAGCATTAGGTCGAATTATCGAGTTTAGTTCACGTTTGGTTGATAACTCACAAAAACTCTCCACTGATTTTAGTGCCATTGTTGACTTGCTTCAAGAGTCTCATTTTATAGCACAAAATAGGCAAGCAAAAAATATTAAAAATGAGGATATTCTTACTGCTTTAAAACACCGTAAAGAAAGAAGTGAACGCATCAAAGAGGATATTTATGAAGAGATAAAACAAGGCACACTTCAAATTGAGACCACTGGTGAAAAAATTGGTCAAATCAATGGATTATCCGTTTTAGATTTTGGTAACTTTATCTTTTCCATTCCTGTAAAAATCTCAGCATTAACGCGTGTTGGTAAGGAGGGAGTTGTAGATATTGAAAGAGAGGTTGACTTAAGTGGGGCAATTCATGCTAAAGGAGTGATGATTTTATCCTCTTTTTTAGCTTCACGTTATAGTCATGATTTCTCTATGAGTCTCACTGCTAGTTTAGTGTTTGAACAATCTTATTCAATCATTGATGGTGATAGTGCTTCTTTAGCTGAACTGTATACCTTACTCTCTTCCATTGCAAATGTACCTATCAAACAAAATTTTGCCGTAACAGGTTCCATTAACCAAAGCGGTGAAGTTCAAGCTATTGGTGGAGTCAATGAAAAGATTGAAGGCTTTTTTGATGTGTGTAAGCTCAAAGATAGAAACTTCAAAGCCAATGTGATTATTCCACATTCAAATATTAAAAACTTGATGTTAAAAGAAGAAGTACTTGATGCAGTTCGCCGTGGACAGTTTAAAGTGTATGCTATAAAACATGTGGATGAGGGAGTGAAAATTCTTATGAATTTAGAGGCAGGTGTTCGAAGAAGTAATGGCAAGTTTCCTAAAGGGAGTCTAAATTATCTTGTTGAAAACCGATTAATTGAGTTTAGTGATTTAAGTCTAGGAAAAAAGAGTAAAAAGAAGTCATGATTTAAAACATTATTAGTTTTAGTTGACTACAATACACTTTTAATTAAAAGGGAACAGATGTTAGATAGTGAAGTATTAGAAGAGATAAACTCAACTTATATGGAAAATAAAAAACTTCCAGAAATTATGAAAGATTTGAACCAAGATGTGAATATTACTTATTGGGCAGGAAAGTTTTGTACGCAAGAGTATTATGAAAACATTGATTTAGCAGAAATATTATTTGAGTATTCCTTAGAAAAATGCGAAACATGGAGAGACTATAAAGAGTTAGCCTTTGCTGTGGGAAATAGTAGTGGCTTTGATGATAAAGAGTGGGCAAGAGAACTGATTGATAAAGCAACCCAAAAGGTTGAGATATTAAGAGACTTACGTAGCCTAGCTGATGCAATAGCAACTGAAAACCTCTCCTTTTATGATAGAGGGTATGCAACAGAGCTTTATAAAGAAGCCCTTGAAAAATCTACAACTGCCTATGAGTTTTATTGTATTGCTGAATCCTTATGTAATAAAGCTATGTTAGATGATAAAGATTGGGCAATAGATGTGTATCAAAAAGCAGTTGAATGTGCTGCTGATAGTGATGAACTTACTTATATTGCTGATAGTATAGCCGATGAAGAAAATTTGGCAGATGAAGAGTGGGCCCAAGAGTTATATAAAATAGCAGAAGAGTTTGAAGGTACAAAAGAATTAGACTAGATGGGCGTACAAACAAAACTAACACTCAATGAAATAAATTTTATTGCTAAAAAAAACAG
>CAZIES010000064.1:5093-11519 GCA_964538295.1 uncultured Arcobacter sp.
ATTCTTAGTTGGTGTTTTGATAGAAAAGATGAGTTAGATATGCCTTTTGTTAGAGCATTTTTAGATGAATACAATTTTTATTATGATGAAAAAATCACCTTACAAAAATTGAAACCCTATTTACTTTATAGTGCTGTTTATTATGCAGCAAGTCGATTTAAAACAATGTATGTGGATAAAAAAGAGGTGCAATATAAAAGCTACAAAGAGTTTTTTATAAAGTATGATTATATCAAGGATCTTTTAAATTAAGAACTGATGAATATTGCTTTATTCGTGCGCCTCTTTTATTCTTTTAAAATCATCTTCTGTAGTAATGAAAGCTTCAACAACGACTGGATCAAAGTGTTTTCCTTTACCCTCAATAATAATCTCTTTGGCTTTTTCATGAGTAAAGCCATCTTTATAAACTCGTTTTGAAATCAGAGCATCATAAACATCAGCAACTGCCATAAGTCGTGCACTTAGTGGTATCTCTTTCCCTTTTAAACCTTTTGGATAACCAGTACCATCATATTTTTCATGGTGATAATGGGCAATCTCTTGGGCAAAGTTTAAGAAGGTATCATCAAGCATTTCCCCTTTTGTATTTTCTATAGCATGTGCTCCAATGGAAGCGTGTTTTTTCATGATATTGAACTCTTCATCGGTTAGTTTCCCTGGTTTTAATAGTATCTCATCAGGAATACCAACTTTTCCTATATCATGAAGTGGGGCAGATTTATAAAGTATTTCAATATTTTCATCGGTTAGATAATTTTTAAACTCTTCTTGTTTTTGTAACTCTTTGGCTAAAACTTTAACATAGTTTTGTGTTCGTATAATATGGGCACCCGTTTCATTATCTCTTGTTTCTGCTAAGGTTGCCATACCTTGAATAATTACATCTCGCGTCTGTTTGACTTTTTCTCGTTGCAGTTTTAAGTCACAAATCATAGCATTTGTACCTTCTGCCATAACACCAAACTCATCATGGGTAACAACAGGCACATGGGTTTCTAAATCACCTTTTGCAACATTTTTTAATACTTGGTTTTGATTGTTTAGAAGTATTTTTAAGTTATTTCCAAAAAGTATAATAATACGAATACTGTAGGCTAAAATGATAAGAATAATAAAACTAATTTCTCCTAAGATACTTAGTTTTGCTTTTAAAAATTCTAAATGTATTCCCTCTTCATGAAACCAGTCTAAATCTTTTGCAATAACCATAAGTAAAACACCTGCAATTGAGCCTACCATTAAGATTGACATGGAGATAAATTTTGCTGGCATTGAGAGAAAGGAGTGAGAGACACTTAAGTTTTTTCCTTCTTTAATAAGTTCGTTCATGGTTATTCTTTCACGAATTAAGGCTTGGTCTAAACCAATAAAAATACCTAAAAGAAGTGTTCCAAAAAGAACTTTTAAACCACTCTCAGCAGGAAAGTTATAATAAACTGTATTAAATAGAGCTAATAAAAAGCCCGTAACAAAAAAGATTTTTTGCTCAATGATAAAGTGTGCTTTTATCTGTTTTTCTAAAGGTTGTGCATCAATATTTTTTTGTAAATATAAACGAAGGCATAATGCTAGTATAAACGCAACAAAAATAGGAGTAATGAGTTGAAAAAAGTTAAGTGAATCTAAAAAAGGACAAACTCTAGCGCCATAAGTAGCTAGAAGACTTAAGGCTAGGAGATAATGTAAAATAGTGATGGCTGTACTATTGGTTTTCATACTTCGCTTCTGATATTAATTTAATAAGGAATTTTAGCATAAGAAGTGTGTATTGTTTATAAAGAAATTTTAAAAACTTGGTAGCTTACCTATGAGTATATCTTCGTGATTAACAAAACGATCGCACTTTACTCCACCAAGATTAATGCATATTTGTTGCCATTTTATAGTATGCCCTCCATTTTTGTTCGTTAGAAATCCAAGTTTAAACATAATGGCATGGGCATACTCATGGGGAAGTACATTATCAATCATATAATCTACGCTCTCTTGAAAACGTTTTTTGTTTAGGTAAACTATTGTTTTTTTTCCATTGGTTGTTGCTGCCCCAAAAAGTCGACTTGGCATTTTATTTGAAATTAAAATTGGAATGGTTGTATTGATGTTATAGTGAATTTTAGCTTGTTGTTTGAGATGCAACTCTTTTTGATAAATACGTTGCATAATCTCTTTTGATAAAGGGTTATTGTTAAATTGGTAGTTGATATACCAATTATACCCTAAGATAATAACTGCACAAACTGTAATAACTAAAAAGAGTATTTGCAGTTTTTTAATAAACAACGTAGTTCCTTATAATTCTAAGATAACAATATTGTAACAAAAAGATTTTAAAAAGACAAAAAAATATATAAATAGTCAAAAATTAGATATAAAAACTAAAAATGCTATTTAAATGCTACCTTTATCAGTTTTATCATCTATTTGTCATATGTTCATTATATTATTCTTTTACAAGATGACTGATTAGTCAAGTACTGACCAGTCAGTTAAATAAAAGGAGTAAAGTATGGATATTAGTTTGCAAGCACTTTGTGCAGCGTTGCCAATATTTGTAGCGGCAGTTCTTTTAGTTGGACTTCGACTTCCAGCTAAAAAAGCAATGCCAATCGTTTATGTTGTGACTACACTTGTAGCACTTTATGTTTGGGAAGTGACTTTTAATAGAGTTTTAGCTTCAACAATTCAAGGTCTTCTTATTACAGTTGCAGTTTTATGGATTATTTTTGGTGCCATATTATTGTTAAACACACTAAAACATTCTGGTGCAATTGCTGTAATTAGACAAGGGTTTAATAATGTAAGCCCTGATAGAAGAATTCAGGTTATTATTATTGCTTGGCTATTTGGTTCATTTATTGAAGGAGCATCTGGCTTTGGAACACCAGCTGCTATTGCTGCACCGCTTATGGTAGCAATTGGTTTCCCTGCAATGGCTGCAGTTATGATTGGTATGATGATTCAAAGTACACCTGTATCATTTGGTGCAGTTGGAACACCAATCTTAATTGGGGTTAACAAAGGTTTAGATTCTGAAGGTATTTCAAAAACATTAGAAAGTGTTGGTTCTAACTGGGATACTTATTTACAAATCATTACTTCAGAAGTGGCAGTTGTACACGCTATTACTGGTACGCTTATTCCTCTATTTATGATTATGATGATGACACGATTCTTTGGGAAGAATAAATCGTGGACAGAAGGATTATCAGCTCTGCCATTTGCTATTTTTGGTGGTATCGCATTTACAATTCCTTATGCATTAACAGGGGTTTTCTTAGGCGCTGAGTTTCCATCATTAATTGGTGCATTAATTGGATTACCAATTGTAACTTTTGCAGCTAAGAAAGGTTTCTTAGTTCCTAAAAATACGTGGGATTTTGCTCCAAAAGAAGAGTGGCCAGTAGGTTGGGTTTCTAAATTTGAAGTAAAATTAGATGCAATGACTGATAAAGTTCCAATGTCATTAACAAAAGCGTGGATTCCATACGTATTAGTTGCGGCTATTTTAGTATTAACACGAGTTTCTGATGAAGCAAGAGCATTTGTTAAAGCGTGGGTAATTCCATTCAAAGATATTTTAGGTGAAGGATTAGGTTACTCGATTACGCCACTATATTTACCAGGTGGTATTTTAGTATTTGTTGTTTTAATCACATACTTCCTACACAGAATGGAATTCAAAGAGATGAAAGCTGCAATTGGTGAATCATCAAAAGTAATGATTGGTGCAGGATTTGTACTGGTATTTACAATTCCATTAGTAAGAATCTTAATTAACTCTGGTGTAAACGAAGCAGGATTTGATTCAATGCCAGTAGCAATGGCAAACTATGTTGCAACATCTGTTGGTGATATTTACCCACTATTTGCTCCAATGGTTGGTGCTTTAGGTGCATTTATTGCTGGTTCTAACACAGTATCTAACATGATGTTAGGTCAATTCCAATTCGGTGTTGCAGATGCATTAGGAATTTCAACAGCATTTATGGTTGCCCTTCAAGCAGTTGGAGCAGCAGCAGGTAATATGATTGCAATTCATAATGTTGTAGCAGCTTCTGCAACAGTTGGTCTGTTAGATCAAGAGGGACAAACCTTGCGACGAACAGTGATTCCTACAGTTTATTATTGTTTAGTTGCGGGTATTTTAGGTTTAGTAGGTATGTATGTATTGAATCTTGTTGACCCATTGATGCGCTAATGTGATTTAATTTTTAGATAAATAGAAGCGAAATAAAAAGGAAGAGAAGTTTTCTCTTCCTTTTTTTATGGATTTCTATTGTCCGTATGCTTGCATCAAAACATCGCGATAGTGGTTGAGTTTTTTCATCATGGTGTCATCATTATCATTAATATCAGGATGATATTTTCTAGCTAACTCTTTATATTTCTTTTTTATCTCATCTTTGGTTGGTTCATGGTCAAATCCAAAAAAAGCTTTGGCATCACCCACTTCCCCAAAAGGGGCATTTTGATGAAAACCACCTTGTTTAAATTGGCGTTCAAAATCATTGAAGTTAAAACCTTGTTGTCCATTGGCATTAAACTCTTGACCATTAAAGGTAAATTTAAATCCCGTATGTTGATGCTCTTTGATTCTTTTTTTGAATTTATAAATCGCATAATACCCAAGTGCAAAGATGATAAGTAAAATAATTAAAAAAGTTCCAAAATTTGTAAAGATAAGATATAAAATTCCAAATGTTATGGCTAAACGGATAAAAATTCGAATAAAATGTGCTAATTCGTGTGGCATAAAATAGTTCCTTATAAAAATGAAGCTGTATTATACCAAATGAACATAAACTTAAGTATCATCAACAAATAAATGTTGGTACTTAAATGAAATTAAAAAAATATTTATAAAATAAAACTCATTGACACACAATATTGAAAATAGTATACTTGATTGTATAAATAATGAAAGTGAGGGAAGGGATATGAAAGGTACAATCAATATATCAGTGAAAACGAAGTTTTTAGTAATAACAATCTCTTCAATACTATTTCTTTCTATTGTGACGTTAGTAGGTTCTATTATTACCATTAACTCCATATCAGAAGATAACATTAGTAACTATAGGCATGATGTTTATGCCAAAACTCAACAAGAGTTACAAAACTATGTTCAAGTGACACTAAAAACAATCGATTCTTTTTATCAGCGAACTTCAAGCGCAAAGATTAAATCAGAAGTGCAAGAGCATTTAAATGAACAAATGGGTTTACTCTTTACCGTTATTCAAGAACAGTACAATATCCATAAAGATAAGTTTTCAAATAAACAAATGCAAGAGCATTTGAAAAAAATAGTTCGTTCAGTTCGTTATGGACAAAATGGTTATTTTTGGATAAATGATTTAAAAGGTGTGATGGTAATGCATCCTATTCAAACTAATTTGGATGATCAAAACCTTTATGATTGGCAAGATGAAAATGGCAAAAAAATATTTAAAGCCTTTGCACATGTTGCAGATGAGTATAATGAAGGCTATGTTGATTATGTCTGGCCAAAACCAGGTTTTGATAAGCCACAAGACAAAGTCTCTTTTGTGAAACTTTTTAAACCCTTTAATTGGGTGATTGGAACGGGTGAATATGTGGAAGATGTGACTAAAAAACTTCAGCAAGAAGCTATCAAAACTATTTCAGAGATTCGTTATGGAAAAACAGGTTATTTTTGGATAAATGATACTGAGCCAAAAATGATTATGCATCCTATTCAACCTGAACTTAATGGTAAGTTTGTAGGAGATATGCAAGATAAAGAGGGACAGTATCTCTTTAGAGAGTTTGTAACATTAACAGATCAGCTTAAAGAGGGTGGTATTGTTAAATATATGTGGGAAAAACCAGGATATAAAGAGCCCCAACCAAAGTTCTCTTATGTGCAAAAGTTTGAGCCATGGGGTTGGATTATAGGAACGGGTGCTTATGTTGATGATGTAGAAGCAAAAATTGAAGCGATGAAAAAACAGACCCAACGAAGTATTAATATGGTGACAATTGCAAGTGCGGTGATATTTATTATTGTACTTATAATTATCTCCTTGATTACATTAGCAATTTCTACAAAAACAGATCAAAGAAGGTTATAATGGATTATAGTGAATTTGAAAAGGCGGCTGATACCTTAGGGGTATTGACCCGAACTTCAAAGAAAGATTTAAAAAAGAAGTATTTAAAGTTATCAAAAAAATTTCATCCTGATAGTGAAACAGGAAGTCATGAAAAGTTTCAAGAGTTAAAAGAAGCTTATGATGTACTAACAGCCTATATGGATAATTTTCAATTTATGTGTGATGAGGAAGAGTTTAAACAACAATTTCCATCTTTTACAAACTACAAAAACTGGAATAAATAAGGGGAATACAAACCAATGTTTAATGATAAAGTTAGAGATTTAGTTTTAGCCGCACTGGTTGC
>CAZIES010000064.1:11619-14822 GCA_964538295.1 uncultured Arcobacter sp.
CCTTGTGGAGCAGTTTCTCATGATTTATCTATTATAGGACGAATGGCACCACTACTTAAAGTAAGTGCCAATAAAGAGGACTTTTTAGCCAATGTTCAGCAACTTGTCAAAGCAACACACAATGATGTTACGATTCTTGAAGCAGCTCATTTCTTTGCGACACTGCTTTGGGAAGTTTTAGCTGGTAAAGATATCGTTCAAACTATTACGGATTTAAAAGAGAAGTATTCAACAACAATTCAATCATGGATTAATGATGGAATTGCTTCAAAAGAAGAAGAGAGTTTTGATACCATACGACGTTTTGGACCTGCTTGTTCTGTTGATGGTGGTTTTGCAAGTGTGATTCATATTTTAGTTAAATATTCAAGCTTTAAAGAAGCGATGCAAGTCAATGCTAAAGCAGGTGGTGATAACTCAGCACGAGGTATGATTATTGCAATGTTATTAGTTGCCCGTTATGGTACAAATAAAATTCCACTAGAGTGGACAAAAATAAAAGTTCATATCTAAAATATTTGTTTAAAAATAGATATTTTCACTTAAATCTTTGATTTGAGCAAGCATCTTTTCTTGTTCGTTATATCCTATACTAATAGGGTATAACTCTTTTTTATATTGTAAAAGAAGTGTTGGAAAACTATTTACATACATTTTTCTTCGTCTATTTAAATCTGCTTCAAAAAGTTCAATGGTTTCCTTTGATGTTAAATCACTTGTAAACTTTTCTACATCAAGCTTTAACTCTTTTGCTAAAGTTATGAGGGTATCTTCATCACTTGGGTTCATGGCTCTTTGATAATATGCCCCTTGAATGGCTTCTATCATTGCATACTCTTTGTTTTGTAAGCGTGCAGCAATAGTTGCTTGACAAGCTAGATAGGTTGAACGTCTTGGGATACACTTTGTCCAAAAGTCATGATTGAATTGTGTTCCAACCGTATCAGTGATTTGATACCAGAAGCCCTCAATTTTTTCTCGCATTGCTTGTGGCATTGGTTCTTTTGTATGAGGAGCAAGTCCACCTGGAATATAAATAACTTCAAAATCATCACCCAAATTTTGTTTGATAGTTTCAAAGGTTGGTGCAAAGGCATAACACCAAGCACACATAGGATCATGGATATAGTAGAGTCGTTTTTTCATAGCACTATTGTACTGACTAAACTTTTGTTTCAACTAAAAAAGTTAAGTTAAAATAAAAGATAACTCTTTATAATGAAGTTCTATATTGAAACTATTATAAGGAGAAGTTATGAAGAATTTTATGAGATTTATTCAAGATAAGTTCTATATCGAACTAGGAATCGCTTCTTTTCTTTTTGTTATTGCCCTGATGATGGATAAACTTATGGAGTTTATTATTTACATGTTGTATTTTATTATTTTTCTAGAAATTGTACGTGCAGTGATAAACTATATTCGAGAACAACGTGTAGTATTAGCTTTATTAGTAGATGCTTTTATTATTTTAGCTTTACGTGAATTAATAGTAAATGTGGTTAAAATTAATAAAGAGAATATTGACTCTCTTGATGCGTTATTTGCAAGTAGTTTAAACTATAATATATTGATTATTTCAGGCGTTATTATTTTTCTTCTTCTTGTACGATATTTAGCAGTAAAGACTTCACAACAATATTTGCTTAATAAAACAAAAAAAGATGATACCAATGATTGAATACCACGAACCAGTATTTAGACCACCTGCAGAAGGTAACTCGTTTATTTTACAAGTTGCTCTTGGGTGTAGCTACAACAAATGTGCTTTTTGTTCTATGTACGAAACCAAAAAGTTCCATGTGCGAAAACTCGAAGATATCAAAGAAGAGATTGATATTATGGCATATTACAGCGAAACACGACGGGTGTTTTTAGCTGATGGTGATGCACTAGCGTGTGAAACTGATTTTTTAATTGAAATTTTAGATTATTTAAAAATGAAGTTCCCAAAGCTTCAACGAGTAGCTTCTTATGCTAGTCCTTATAATTTACTAGAAAAATCTGATGAAGAGTTAGCTCTTTTACGAGAACATGGATTGAGTTTAGTCTATTATGGTATCGAATCAGGGAATCATGAACTACTAAAATACGTCAATAAACCCATGCATCCCAATAAAATGGTAGAAGGCTTAAATAAAGCCACCAAAGCTAATATGAAAATCTCAGCAACCGTGATACTTGGACTTGGCGGAAAAGGTATGTCAAAAGAGCATATTGCAGATACTGCAAAACTCGTCAATGCTTGTGAGCATATCAACTACCTGTCAACCTTGCAGTTAGGATTAACCGACACTAAAGAGGATGGTTTTTTTGAAAGATTTGAAAAAAAAGGAAAAACTTTTGAGTTTGCTAGTGATTTAGATATGTTAGAGGAACAAAAACAATTTATTGCGCAAATCAATCCGAAGAAACCAATCATTTTTAGATCAAATCATGCTTCAAATGCATTGCCTTTAAAAGGAACGCTACCAAAAGATAAAGAGAACTTATTAGAGGTTTTAGATAGTGCTTTGGATGATGAGACTTTATTGCGTCCTAAGTTTTTACGAGGGTTTTAATTACGTGATTTATTAGTTTTGAATATTAGATAGTTTAGATATATTGGCTATGTATCGCAAAGAGGATTACCTCTTTACTCTACTTACTTTTGTGTTTACGAAAAGTAAGCAAAAAAAACTGCCGGTTGTCAAAGGCGAAGCTTCCCTACAGTTTTAAATTTATTTTCTGCCCTGCAAAACTCGCTAAAATGTACTTCCCAGTACATTTGTTACGCTCAGACAGTTTCGGGCGTAACCAAAAATAAATTCAAAACTTCCGGCTTTGACAAAGGTAGGAATACAACCCATAATTTTCCATCCAAGAGATACTCAATAACCTATCCCTCATAACAATTGTTCAAAAAGGGAAACAATAACAACAAAATAAACAACAACCTAACTGCGAAGCTACTGGGAAAGCAAATGGTAATTCTTCAAAAAGCAAATACATAAAGACAACCAGCACATATTACAAGAAAAAACGGGAATATGGGAAAACTTGTGCTAAATGCACAAGGCAAACTTCGTGAGTACTGAAAAAACCTTTTTATCTGCAAGCAGAATTGACATGGTTACTATTTGTGGTTTAACAAAAGCACGACTCACGCAGTGAGCGAAAGAGAGTTGCCACCTTAAAACCTAATAAAATTTCTTTGTTTTTTA
>CAZIES010000065.1:0-14575 GCA_964538295.1 uncultured Arcobacter sp.
ACCAAAATCTTTTCCTGGGGTTGTTGCTATATGTATTTCTTCTAGAAGTTCTTTTGCAAATGCAAAGCTATCCTGCGTATATTTTGAAACATTTGCCCACAGATAAAAAGCACCATCAGGTTTTGCATCTATTGCAAAAATTTTATTTAACTCATAGTATAAATAATCTCTTCGTTCTTTAAAGGTTTGTTTGATACTTTCTAAATATTCATAATCAAAAGCTTCCAATGCTGCATATTGCGAAAGTGTAGGTGCTGAGATAAAAAGGTTTTGAGCAATAATCTCTGCTTGTCTACTTAACTCTTTTGGCACTATTATCCATCCTAAACGAAGCCCTGGCATACAGTAATACTTTGAAAAGCCATTAATTACAAAAACATTATTGCTAAACTCCAAAGCTGTTGAGGCTTCTTTTTCATACACAAGTCCATGATACAGTTCATCAGAGATAAAAGCTATATCTTTTTTATTACAATACTCAATAATCTCTTTTAAATTCTCTTTTGTGTAAATATTTCCTGTTGGATTACTTGGTGAAGAGATTTGTAAAGCTTTCATACTATTTGCTTCTAAATGCTTTACATTGAGTTGATAATCGCATGATTTATCAATATTCATAAAAACAGGTTCAATATCTAACATATGGGCAAAATTTTTATAACAAGGGTATGAAGGATCACTCAATCCTAATTTTTCTCCATGCTGTAAGGTTAAAGTGTATGCTACTAGAAAAGCACCTGAAGTTCCTGGTGTTAAAAGTACTTGTGAAGGTTCAATCGTAACATTATAGATTTTTTTATAATGATTAGCTATTTTTTGTCGTAATTGCAATAATCCTAAACTCTCCGTATAAGAAAACTTATCATTATCAAGGGCATCTTGTAAAGAAGCTTTAACTTTAGGCGAAGGGGTTAAATCAGGTTGTCCAATTTCAAAATGTATTGTATCTTCATATTTTAAGGCATCTCTTACAATATCCATAACAATAAAAGAGCTCATATTTTTATATCGCATTAATTTTCCTATATCATTATTAAGTGCAGGTATTATAACGAAAGAGTTGTTAGTAAATAGAAATAATTATAGATATCTATTTTGCATGTTTTTCATAAAATTCAATAAGTCCATCAATAGTATTATCCTCTTCCATATATTCAAAGATATCTTTGACAGGAACAGGGTAAAAAGGATAGTTACATAAAGCTTGAATATTAGAATAGACAATACTACACGTATCAGGATTACTATTCTTTTTATAAGATAGAATCATAAAATTCTCTTTTTTAGCATCCAAGTAAATTTTAGCATTGACTTTTAACTCAGCTGTGATATAAGCAATAGAAGCATAAGCATGATACAGAAGTAATACCCTACTCATTGGGTATTCATCAGTACAACACTTTTTAAGCTTTTTTTCAATAACAGCAAGTTTTTCAAACTCTAAGAGAGATAGGGTATCTTCTGGAGAAATTCCTCTCCAAATCTCTAAAAAGTTCATCTTTAAAGTTTGTTTATCTGTTATTTTTTCCATAAAATTATCATATCGGATTAATCATTTAAAGAAAATTATTAATTTCTACTATTTTATGGATTAAGCTATTTAGCTTACTTTATAATCTAAATTAAAGAAAATTATTTTTTTACATTTGTACGGTAATAATTAATTAGATCAAAGACCACATTATCTGATTCCATAAAGGCAATTAACTCTTTAACCGTTATGGGAAATGTTGGATATTGACTTAGTCCACTAATATTTGAGTAAACAATTGACATGGCATCAGGTTCACTCTCTTTAATATAGGATAACAAAATATAGTCTTTTTTTTCTCCATCTAAATAGAGTTTTGCATTCACAATAAACTCTGCAGATAAATATGCTATACAAGCATAACGATGAAAAATAAGCATAATTTTATCAATAGGAAAGTCTGGTGTAGAAAACTCATAAAATCGTTCTTTTAAATCCCCTAAATTATCTAAATGCATAAGTGCTTTTGAGTCTTCATTTGATATATTTTCAGCAAGTTCTAAAAAGTTTGATCGCATATGTGCATTATTATAGACAATTTTCATGGTGAAATGATAACTTAAATGGGGTTTGATTTAAATTATAAAATTGATATTTTTTAAATATTTATACAATTTCAACCCTATTTCTTCCACTATGTTTAGCTTTATATAAAGCATCGTCACAACGTTTAAAAATAGACTCTTTAGTATCAGCTTTTAAAAGTTGACTAATACCAAAACTACACGTAATATTTCCCACCGTAGGATGTTCAAGAAAAGCAATCTCTTTTCTTAAACTTTCACACACCTCAAATGCCTCTTCTTTATTTGTTTCAGGCATAAGTAAAACAAACTCTTCTCCACCCCAACGGGCAAAAATATCAGTTTCTCTAATTTGCTTCGTAACTTTTTGAACTAAAGCTTTTAAGATGTCATCTCCTGCTAAATGTCCATACGTGTCATTAACCTTTTTAAAAAAATCAATATCCAAAATGACTAACGATAGATCTCTACTGTATCGTTTTGCACGAATTAACTCTGTTTGGAAAAACTCTTCAAACTTATTACGATTATAAATAGCTGTTAAATTATCAAAGTAAGCTTTATGCTCGATTTTAATCTGCTTCTCTCTTAATTCAGTAATATCCGTCAAGCTAAATAAATAGACCTTTTGTTTATCAATCATCAACTCTTTAATATCAATTTGAAATGCTTTAGGGATAAAATCTTTTCCCATTAAAAGTACCACTCGTTTACTTCTTTCAAACTCTTCAAAGGCTTGAAGGAACTCTTCAATAGACTCTGCATGTAAATAATCACAATGAGGGATAAAAGCACTAAAAAAGTCATTGTAAATGGCAAAAAAATCATCATTTGTCTTAAAGTTATAAAAGTCTAAAAATGAGTTTGAAGAGTAAATAATAGAGTGACAGTCAGTTAAAAAAGTCATAGAGGATTGATTATCTAAAATTGCATTTAAAATATTTTTTTGAATTTCATTCTCTTTAACCAAAGCAATATTTTTTGAAAAACCATTGATTTTAAGCTTTAAAATACGCTTATCAACAGGTTTTAACAAGTATGCATTAACATTTAAATCCAAAGCTTTTAAGGTGTAATCAGAATCATTATAAGCAGAGGTAAAAATCACAACTTGTTCGTAATTAATCTCACGAATACGTTTTACCATCTCCAACCCATCCATTACTGGCATGCGAATATCACTAATAACAATATCAGGTTGATATTTTTTATAAAGTTCTAATCCCTCTTCTCCATTATGTGCAACAAACAGTTCTTTTGCATAACGAGTTAGAACCTTGGTATATGCTTCATTGGTTAAAGCATCATCTTCTACATAAAGAATAGTCGCTGTACCTAAATATTTACCCATTTGTTACTACTCCTTTCAAATCTATTGTAAATTGAACTGCATCTGAGACATTTTTAACACTCAGTTTTCCACCTAAGTTATCATCAATAATCTTTTTTGATATATATAGTCCCATACCCGTTCCTTTACCTTCTTCTTTTGTTGTAAAATAAGGTTCAAAAATACGATTGATAATATCTTCTCGTATTGTTTTCCCACTATTTTCTACAATCACTTGATGTTCATATAAAATAATTCTTATTTTCCCATTTTCTATCTTATGCTCTAAAATAGCATCTTTTGCATTATTTATTAAATTCAAAATAACTTGTTGAAATTCCGTTTGGTACCCTTTAATTGTAAAGTCCTCACCTTGCGTTTTAATTTCTATATTATTACTTTTAAGTTGTGCAGATTGTAAATTAATCGTTGTATTAATAGACTCTAAAACTGAAAACTCTTTTTTAACTTTATCAATACGATAAAAATTTCTAAAATCATCAATGGTACGGCTCATAAACATAACAATTTCTCTATTTTTTTGAATAAACTCTTCAATAAACTTTTTATCAATTAAACCATCTTCAAAATCATCTTCAAGCATGTAAATGTTAATATAGAGTGCATTTAAAGGTTGTCTCCATTGGTGAGCAATAGCACCAATCATCTCTCCCATACTCGCTAATTTAACTTGTTCTTGAAGTATTTCATCTTTTTTTCGTAACTGTTTTACTTGAAAATCAACAATCGCTTTTAAGTTATTTTCATACTCTTTTTGTTGTGAAATATCTTTATGAAAACCAACCATACGATAAGGATTCCCCTCTTTATCAAAAAGCGCTTTTGCCCTACTTAAAACCCAACTATACGTACCATTTTTATGTTGCATTCGATGTTCATTTTCAAAAACTTTTACTTCACCTTTTAAATAGCTATCTAATTTACTAAAAGTTTTTTCTCGATCTTCAGGGTGAATTCTAATTCGCATTTCAGAAATAGAGGTAATGTTATCATCCTCTTCAAAACCAAACATCTCTTTCCATTGATTTGAGAAAAAAACACTATCTGTTTTTAAATCCCAATCCCATAAACCATCTTTTGAACCATCAATAGCTAATTGTAGTCTATTTTTTATGTCACGAATCTCTTGCTCTTGTTTTTTTGCAACCGTAATATCATGAACAATAGAGTATAAACGTTGCTCACCATCAAGTGTAATTGGACCAGAGTGAACTTCAACATCACGTATTTCACCACTTGATATTCGATGTTTAAAAACAAAATAATCCCTTTTTTCATTAACAGCTTCATTAATCTTCTGTCTAATCTCCTCTTCATCAAGGGTGTTAATATCACTAATTTTCATAGAGGTTATCTCATCATAACTGTAACCATAAAACTTTAATGCTGCCTCATTGGCATCAGTAATTCTTTTTGTTTTAGGATCAACTATAAGCTTAATGGCTTTACTTTGGATAAAGAGTTGCTGATACTGTTTAATATCCTCTTGTGCTTGATGAATACGCTTTTCTTGTTCCTCTTTATATGCAACCTCAAGTTTTAATTGACGATTATAAAAAATAATTTTATAAATAAAATAAAATAAAAATGCTAAACCTACAAGGTTTAACAACACTAAAATATGGTACATATTAAAAGTATCCCATAACTGTTTATTCTTAGAATAACTCACTAAATAAGCAGCATGATGACCACTAAAATCTTTAATTGGATAAAAAGATCCTAACTGCATATTTTCATTTATACTTTTATAAATCGTAAAAGGTTGTTTTAGTTGCATCTTCTTTAAAATTGTCTTTTTATTTTTTGGTGTAAATAAAGAAAGATATGTGGAGTTACTATTTTTAAAATACTTAAAAATAACATAATTACTATTTTCAAGACTGTCTTCATACCACTTTTGATACAAATTTTGACTATCATGTCGTTTTACCTCATCTTTATGAAGTAAAAAATAACTATTTTGATTATAAACTTTAGAGATATATTGACTTAGTTTTAAACTTGAAAAACCAATTTCTAAAACACCTAAAAAGGTATCTTTATCATCAAGAATCGGATATGCATAGCGAAATGCATGTTCATATTCACTCAATTCAAAAGAGGAGATTTTCTTTTTTGTTTTAAAAACATGGCTTATAATGTGCCTATCATCTAAAATATTATCATCGTAAAATTGTGGTGCATGCATTCGTAAGAAACTCTTTTTATTGGCTAGTACAATTTGCAATTCAACCACACCCGCACCATAGAGTTCATTAAATTCATCATGCAAAATATCAAACAATGCTTCCCTTAGTTGATTACGTTGCTCGCTATGCGCATTATTTGCTTCTTTTAAAAGTTGTTGGATATAGGTATTTTTTTGCACTATACCATCAACATGTACAGCTAAAGAGGAGAAAGCAATTTTACTTAACTCCATACTATTGTTTAATATAGTATGTTCACTATTTAGTATTGTTTGTACTTTTTTATCTTTATCGCTTGTTATAAGATAGTATATTGTTGCAAAGGATACCAAATAAATTAGAACAAAAAGTATTCGAAGCTTTTGTCTATATGCTTTTATATTTTTCATGTGTCATTCCATTAACATACTTATTGTAACATAATAACTATTCAACCTATCTCTAATTTTAGCTTATCTTAGTATCATTATAAACAAAAGGTATACTAAAACATATGGAAATTAAGAAGTTAACGTTACAATCCTTGTGGGCACTGCTAATTGAAAAAAAATCTTATCTAATGTGGGGACAAATCATCACCCTCTTAGCTATTTTAATCAATGTCCCTATTCCACTTATGTTACCTGTACTTGTTGATGAGATTTTGTTGGATCAACCAGGTGTGACACTTAATATTATCGATACTTTTTTTGGAAGTGGTAATGCCTTTTATTATATTGCTATTATTACTATTATTGTTATATTTTTACGTCTTATTCATTTTCTTCTTAGTGCAATTATTACAAAGATTTTTACCATTATTGCCAAACATGTCACTTTTAAAATTAGAGAAAAGCTTATTTTGCATTTAAAACAAGTTTGTATGAATGAGTATGAAAGTTTAGGAAGTGGTGCAATCACTTCCAATCTTGTTACGGATGTGAATACGTTAGATGCATTTATTATTACAGGTGCTAGTAAACTCGTAGCATCAGTTTTGACCCTTGTTGCAGTATCGTGTGTCATTATTGCTATTCATCCTATTTTAGGATTAATGATTCTTTTTATTCAACCCCTTATTATGCTTTTATCAAAAAAAATATCAAAAAGTGTGGGTAAACTTAAAAAACATGAAAACCAAGCTATTGAAGAGTTTCAAGATAATTTAGGAGAAGTCTTAGAACTTTTTGGACAAATAAAAGCTAGTAATAAAGAGAACTATTTTTTTGACAATGCTATTACTAAAGCAAAAAAAGTACAAGTAACCTCCAATGAATTTAACTATAAAAGTATTGCCTATGAACGTTTCTCCTTTACTATCTTTTTGATTGCTTTTGAAGTCTTAAGAGCTTCTGGATTAGTTATGGTAGCCTACAGTGACCTTTCTATTGGTATGATGTTTGCTATGTTTGGTTACATTTGGTTTTTAATGACCCCTGTTCAAGATATTCTGTCTCTACAATACTCCTATGCTAATGCCAATGCGGCACTTAAACGTATTAACACTATTCTTGATTTAAGTACTGAAAAAAATGGAAAAGAGGCGTTAAATATCAAAGAGAAAGAGGGTATTTATATAACAGTTGAAAATCTCTACTTTTCATACAGTGAAGATAAACCCCTTCTAAGAGATATAAGTTTTTCTCTTAAACCTAAAGATAAAGTGGCACTTATAGGCGCAAGTGGTAGTGGTAAAACGACCCTTGCTCAAGTTATTTCTGGATTCTATGAAAAAAAAGGTGGTAGCATTTACTATAATACAATAAGCATAGATAGTATCAATAAAGCCTCTTTACGAGCAAACCTTTTTTTAGTCTTACAAATGCCTATTTTATTTAACAATACTCTACGTTTCAACATCACTATGGGAAATGATGATATAGAAGATAAGACAATCTTTAAAGCGTTAAGTATTGCTCAACTGTGTCAAACAGTTAAAGATATGCCAAATGGTTTGGATACAATTGTTGGAAGACATGGCATTCGCCTATCAGGAGGACAACGACAACGTCTCTCAATAGCTCGAATGATTATTGCTAACCCTAGTGTTGTTATTTTTGATGAATCCACTTCGGCATTAGATGTTGATACAGAAAATAGACTCTTTGAGTCCCTAAAACCCTTTTTAGAAGATAAAACGGTTATTACTATAGCTCACCGATTAAGTACCGTTAAAAATGCTCAGAAAATTTTTGTACTCAATGATGGTAAACTTGTACAAAGTGGAACACATGAGGAGTTAGAGTATAGGGATGGTCACTATAAAGAGTTTGTAAAAAATCAACTACTTCCCCATTAAACAAAACTATTTTTGATAAAATTTACGTTAAACTACCAAAAATAATTTGAGGATATAAAAAACAGATGAAAACAGAGTATACGATTAACTTTAGAGAGGATTATAGACGTGCCCTTTTAAACTTCTTTAAAAATGAAGGGATAAATTTATCCCATATAAATACTGATGATATTTTTAAGCTCTCATTAGAATTTCATACTTATCAAAAAGAGCTTACTAAAGAAGATGCACAAATGGAAGATAAAAGTTTAGATGCAAAATATAGTTCAGATATGATGTTCAAATGGCTAAATCATTTAGAAGAACAAATTGAAGAGTCTATTGATCATATTGTTGAACTTGCCATTGAAAATAATATTAGTGTCACTAAGTTTCCACTTCATATTGAGCTACAATTAGATATTTCAACCCGTTCATTTGAAATTTATGAAACTAAAAATGGATTTAATATTAATCTTGAACTTTAAAGCTTCTTAAAACTATCGTTTGTAAAAGAGATTGAAAACTCAGCTCCTTTATATGTTTGATTCTCATAAGTATAGGTTGTATTAATAACATCAATTGATCCTCCCATATGGCGAGTCACTATCTCTTTTACCATATAAAGACCTATTCCTGTTCCTTGTTTTTTATGTTTGGTCGTAAAATAAGGCTCAAAAACTCGAGAAATTATATGAGTAGGAATTCCACCTGCATTGTCTTTAATACTTATTGTAAACCTATTGTTATCAACACGTGTTGTAACAAAAATAAACTTTTCTCCCCTGTTTTCAACAAATGCATCTTCTGCATTATTAATGATATTCATTAAAAGTTGTATCAATTCATTTTCAATGACATGAAGTTGAACATTTTGTATATCTTGAATAATCTCAATCTCTTTATCTTTTAGTTTTGAACTTAAAAGAAGTAATGTCTTATTGATTATTGCATTAACTTCTGCCCAACTTTTCTCTTTATTAGATTTAAAAAAGTCCCTAAAATCATCAATAGTATGGGAAAGATACTCTGCATTTTTTGTAATATTTTCTAACCCTGCTACCTCTGTTTTCTTATCACTAATACCCAACTCTTTTTGAAGTTGTAAACTTGTTGACAAAGAAGTAATAACTGAAAGTGGTTGTCGCCATTGATGTGCAATATTAGCAATCATCTCCCCCATTGCTGCCATTTTTGACTGTTGATACAGAACATTATCTTTTTTTCGATTCTCTTCAACTTCTTTAGCTATTCTTTGATTATAACGAATAAAATAACCTTGTAAAACTTTAGAAATATAAACCGATAAGATAATTAACAAAATAGATACAAATAAACTTGCTAGTAATATTTTATTAAAATAGGCTTGATTAACCTTTTTTAATTCCTCTTCTTTTTGCTGAAGCCTTTGAGCTAACTCTTTTTCATAAAAACCTGCACCAATTGCCCAGTTCCAATCTTCTAAACCTTTTACATAAGTTGTTTTTTTCTCAATATTACCTGTTTGTGGCATTGCCACACCTGTATAAGTAAGATAACCATCTCCTAAACGTGCAATCTTAATAATCTCTTTAGTAAGAGCTACACCATACTTATCCAGTAAGTCAAGACGATTTTGATTATGAAAACTATCTTGAATATGACTTAAAAACTTCCCTTCATAATTAACGACAAAAACATATCCATTCTCTCCAAAGCGTATCTTTCGAATTCGATTATTTAAAAGATGATTTTGAACCTTTTTTGTAAAGTCATCAAGATATTCCCCTGCTCCAATAGCAAAGTTCAAAGGAACAAAAGTTTTATAAAAACTAATTTTTTTAAAAGCTCTATCCTTGATTTGAGGTTTATGCCAATAATATTCATCAAATCGCTCTGTCTTATCTTTTACAGTTTGTGCAATTGTTTTTACAAATTGATACCCTTTGGCATCTTTAAACTCTAAAAAACTCTTTCCTTCAAATTCAGGATTTATTGGTTGAAGCTGTTTAACTCCATTAATATCATCAATAAAGAAATAACCTCTTCCTTCATTAAAACGAACATCCCTTAATGCAGTTTTAATTAACTCTAAAACTTTTTCTTTACCTAAATAGTGATATTTTTTATAAATACCCTCTACAATGGCATAGGCACCATAAACTTTATCCTTAATATCTTTTTTAAGGTTTTTTTCAATATCCGCACGCTCAAAAAGAATCATGTTATAAGCTTTTTCAACCTCTTTTTGAACAATTATTTTTTGAGTATGAATAAAATTCTCTTTCTCTTTTTGAATCTCTTTTTGAAAATTAATACTGTTTTCAACATAAATTAAAATATTAAGTAAAATTGCAATAAAAGTTATAAAAACAACAGGAGAGTATTTAATAAAATTGAGTAACTGTTTTTCGTTATCTTGTAACAAGGCTTTCCCTAAATAGTGATAATTTATTATAGCAATGATAAGTTAAAATAATATTTTGTGATACTTTTTTTAAAAAACTTTATTAAAAAAGGCACCTATGTTTACAAATTTGTAAAGGTTAAAAGGGATTTTCCAATAATTCGAACTTCTTCGTAAGGGTACACTAAATGTTTAAACTTTTCATTGATTGAAACAAAAGAGATAATATCATTTTCTATTTTTGCTTGTTTAATCCACATCTTATTATCATGCTCAAGAATATAAATACCTTGATGGAGAACATCTCTTTGAGATAAATCAACTACAACCAAAGCAGCATCAAAAATTAAGGGTTGCATTGATTCACCTTCAACCTTAATAACACTTAGAGAATTGATATGATAAGGTTCTTGCAATAAATGGCGTGAAAAAATGAGCTCTTTTTTCTCAACCTTTTTATTAATTAGCTCATGATACTCTAAAGTAATGACATCCATAACGTTCCTTTTTGTATAGCTTATCTATTTTATTATAAAAAAAAGAGTCTAAAATTCACTTTTAAATGATTATTTACTACATTTGTGATAGGATTTTTTTTCAAGGATTTTACGTGAAAATAATACAAACTTTTTTTATACTTATTTCAACTATTGTACTCTTTACTGGATGTGAAATAACTTCACCTTTTTCACCTTCTGAGAAAGAATTAGCACTTAAAGAGAAAGCCTTAGTTCAAGAACAATCTTTTAAAGAAAAAAAATTTGAACAAGAACAATCTTTAAAACAAAAAGAGTTAGAAGCAAAAATTGAACAAGAGAAAAATGCTTTAAAAGTTAAAAAAGATTTAGAGTTAGCAAAAATTAATACTGCATTAGAAAAAGAGAAAATTCAAACACAAAACAAAGAAAAAGAAAACACCTTTAAACTACAATCACAACAACAAACCAATGCCTTAGAGATTCAAAGGTATTATATTATTTTAGCTGGTTTTGTACTACTTATAATCAGTGCAGCACTATTTGTTTACTTTAATAACCGAAGAAAAGATAAACTAAAAGCCTATGAAGATAACTTAGAGAAGTATTTTCGACAAAAAGAGAACCAGGCTCGTATTGAAGTTGCTAATAAAATTATTGATACCATTGCCTCAGGAAAACTCAATCAAGGTCAAGAACAACGCCTCTTATCTACTATTAATGGTAATAGTGAAATAGCAAAAGAAAGCATCAAAAAAATTGATGAAGAACAAGTTATGGAACTTGAAGTTATTGAACACGATAATGAAATTAAGAAAAAAGAAGAAAAAGAGAAGAAAAAGAAAAAAAAGGAAAAAGAAAAAAAGAAAAAATAGACTCTCTTTTTATTTTTCCTTCATAAACTAGACGTTAAAGCCTTCATCTAAATAATCATGGTGCAAGCAGTTTTCACACTTCATGATGTCATTATAATTAACTGTTGAAAGTTCTAACTCTTTAAAGGTATCTTTGATTGCTTCAATTGCTTTTATATCAGCAGAATAAAGAATCGACTTTGTACCCACATTACCAGCAACAACATTTTGTGATACTGCTAACACTTTTTTCAAGTTATCTTCCCAATAATTAATTAACTCTTCGTTATCTTCAAGTTCATCAGTTCTAAAATCCCATTGAAGACAAAGTTCTGGCAAAAGACCACAGGTCTTTTTATCATCAAAATCTATTGTTACACCTTGTAGTTCCATAACAGACTCCTTGATTTTAGATACTTAAATTATACTAAAAAATATGTAGGGATAAAAAATAATTCTAAATTAATAATTTATTTTAAGTTTTATACATCGTTATTACAACGAAGCTAAGTGTTGAATAACGGCTTTGACTTCCTCTTCATCAAAAAAAATATTACGGTGTAACTCAGCACTCACACTTTTTAAAAAAATCTTTTTTTGTGCATTTAAAAGCTCTTTATCATCAGCATAACGCTTTAGTAAAAGTTGCATCTGTTCTTCATAAGCTTCAATAATTTCACTCTTTTTATCTGTAGTTGGTTTTATATCGCCACCTTTAGTAAAAATACGTTGCACAATTAAAACAAAAGCTAAACACAGCAATATCGCTAAAATAATTAAAAAAATATCCATTATTAATCCTCTTTAATCTCTAGGATAAAACCCATAATACAATCGCTAAAAAGACAAGCATCGTATCAAAAATAAACTTATATTTTAAAAGAAAGCTATCATAACGATAAATCAATTTTGAAAAAATTAAAAGTGTCCCAATAGGAAGTAGCGTGAACATTAAAATATCATTTAAAGGTAAATATGAAATCGCCCAAATAAAAGCAAGCAGCAATGATATAGCACTTAAGTTTTGAATACTCTTTTGCGTTGAATTTAAAGTAAATCCACGAAGTAACAAAAAACGCATATAAAAACTAAGTGCACCCAAAGAAATAACAGTTATATAACAACCAATTAACATAATCTCTATCATACTCATGTTTTAATTGTACAACAAGTTCATTAAAACTTAAAAAAATAGAGATTACATCTCTTTATTTTTGCTCTAAAAACTTTGTAATTGCAGGTATATCAACTGAAGCAATGGTTTTTGTCAATAGTTTTCCCTCTTTTGAGTAAAGGTAAAACTCTGGAACACCTGTTAGTCCAATATTTTTTGATAACCGCATATTATCTTTAGAGTTTACAACAATAAACTTCATATTGTATTTTTCCATAAATTTTTTGAGTTTGGTATTATCAAGTGGTTCTTCATACAAAACCCCAATAATTGTCACCTTATCACCATACTCTTTGTGCAGTTGATTAACCATTGGCATCTCTTCTTTACACGTAGCACACCACGTTGCCCAAAAGTTTAATAAAACAAATTTACCATTTAATTTTTCAGACGTTAATCTATCCCCTTCTAATCGAATGGTTAAATCTTCATTATCTACAGTTTTTAAAGCATATATGGGATTAGCAATCGCTTTTGCTTCTTTAAAGCTTGGTCCCTCTTCTACAACCGTTGTAGCTTGGTTTGATTCACCACATCCTGTTAATGCTAATAGTGCAAATAGTGTACTTAAACCTATTAATAAATGCTTCATATTTTTCCTTACTTATATAATTCTAATTCTACTAAATCTAAAAGCCCAGCATGAGTAAGACTTTCAAGTTTTTTTCCATTAACAAAAAAACTAGGTGTTCCTCGTACACCTAAGGTTCTTGCATCCGCTATATCTTGACGTAAAATTTCACTTACATCTAAGCTTTCAAAATCTTGACGAAGTTGCTCAATATTTAAGCCTTTGACTTGAGATAAATATTGCCAAATCATCTTAGGTTTAGGTTCATTATTAACAATCCATAAACGTTGGGTATTTAATACCGTATCTAAAACTTCTTGAAACTTTTGTTGTTTTCTTGATGCTTCTATAACACGTACCATATAGATTGAACTTGGATGATTTGCTAAATATCGAACAACTAATTCTATTTCATTTTCATACTCATTAAAAACACGTTTTGTTATAGGATGAAAAGCAGCACACGCTCCACACAACGGATCAAAAAACTCAACAACAGTAATATTACTGCTATTTTTTCCAAGTTTCATAGAGTGATTTCGAATAAATGGTGCACCATCTTTTTGTGAAAGGTTTTGAACTCGTTTAACTTCACTCTCTTCATAAAAAAACTTCGCACCTACAAATATAGCCACTAAAACAACTAACGCAACGATAACAATTTTTATATTTTTCATTAATAACCCCTCTTTTTTTGTCCAAATACCAATACTAAAAAAATAATTGAATACGCAATTAATGATAAGAATGGAATATTAATAAATCCAAACCAGTTAATATACTCCGTTGAACACGGTACTCCTTGAACACAAGGAACGACATTTTCAGGAATTAACTTAAACATTAAAAGATTATGATAAATAGCAAAAAATAGTCCTACTAAAACAATAGGAAAGGCATATTTAAAAAGTTTATCATCAGGGTATAAAAGATTAATTAAAAAAATAATCACTAAAGGGTACATAAATATTCGTTGGTACCAACACATAGAACAGGGAATAAACTCCATGACTTCACTAAAAAAAAGACTCCCCAATGTTGCACTTGTAGCAACAATAAAACAGAGTAAAACTAACGTAGAACTAAGCGTTTTTTGCATAATTTTCCTAAAAGTATAAAATAAAAAAGTAAAAAAATATTAACAATTTTTTCTTAACAAAATATTAATACAATATCTCTAAGGGTACCCTTTAATTGGGGCTAAAATGGTAAGAAAATGGTTAGCAAAATATAAAAATGATACTTTTTTAGTACTTTTC
>CAZIES010000066.1:0-1428 GCA_964538295.1 uncultured Arcobacter sp.
GCTATAAACATATCTGCAAAGAGTGTGGACATTTTTGGTTTTAATTCTTCTGGCATTTTAAAGGTTACGCTGTAACCTTTTGCTGGGGTCATGATTAAATCTTTTTTTGCTTTTTTTGCCATGAGAGTTTGGTATCCTGTTGCCATAACAAACGTTTGTGCTTCATAGGAATCTTTTGGTGTTATTACGCTGATAACTTTTCCATTATTAAATTCTACGTCAGTTACTTTTGTATTAAGGATAAACTCAACACCTAGTTTTGTCAGAGCTTTTTTCATACCATCCATAATCTTCTTTGGGTCTATATGTGCGTTTTTCTTTAAAAGAACAGAACCTTTAATTTTATCGTTTACACTAGGTAAGTACGCTTTGGTTTTTGCCACATCACACACCTCAAAACGTTCTTTATCATGTGCATGAGATACTTTTAAATCAAAACTATTTTGTTCTGTATAAACCATAAGCAAACCATCATGATGATAATCAAAATCTAAGGTTTCATCTTTCATGATTTGTTCATACAAATCAAGTGAGCGTTGTCCGTACTGTTCAAAAAGACGCATGGATTTTTTCATACGAGCTTCGTTGGCACTTTGCATAAACTTCCACAACCAACGATACAGTTTCCAATCTAATCCAAAATGTATTTGAGCAGGGGATTCACCCTTTGCCATGAGTTTAAGGGTTTGAGCTATCACCCCAGGGTAACTTAAAGGAGTTTTATCAAAAGCAGAGAGCATGCCAGCGTTTCCAAAAGAAGTTGCAGTACCATTGACCGTAATATCACCTTCATCAATAATAGTAACTTTTCGTCCCGATTTTGTTAAATAGTAAGCAGACATCAATCCAATGACACCACCACCAATAACGATAATATCCCTTTTCATTCTAGACTCCTTAAAAGTCTTTGTTTCTATGAAATAATATTACTCAATTATTGTTATAGGAGAAATAAAGTAGAAAATTAATTACTAAGCTTAATTTTTAAGAAAAATAGTCTGGAACTTTCGCTTTCATTTTTTGATAAACCTCATTAAAATCAGAGGAATAGATTCGCTCCCCTGCAATGGCTGTCATAAAGTTTGTATCCCTACCCCAACGAGGAACAAGATGTAAATGTAAATGTTCAGCGATACCTGCACCTGCTGCTTGTCCAAGGTTGATACCAATATTTACCCCTTGAGCATTCACTACATCTTTGATAAGTTTGACTCCACCGAAAGCAAGATTATTCATATGCATCCATACTTTTGGGTCTAACTCTTCAAGGTTCTCCACATGGTCATGGGGGATAATCATAAAATGACCCGGAGCATACGGGTATTTGTTCATGATGATAAAACAGTGTTCATCTTTGTAAAGAATCCCTAACTCTTCATCGTCATCATTAGTTTTACTGGCATGACAAAATACGCACCCTTCAATGTT
>CAZIES010000066.1:1528-14506 GCA_964538295.1 uncultured Arcobacter sp.
GCGTCATTTGCAAATAGAATTAAGTCCCCCACATGAGTCTGCTCGACTAAAGTCTCTTCCATTTTTGATTTATCTTTTAAGAAGAAGGTTTTATGGGAATCAATATATTCACCTAAAATCTTCGCATTAAGACTTCCTGTGATAATGACAAAATCAAACTTCTCATTAATTGCTTTTGCAAGTTGTGTATTTGCTTCATCGGTGGATTCAACAAGCCCAGGGGTAATGATAACCTTTCTTCCTTCGTATCCACTACAAATATTCACTGCTTCTAACATTCCATCAAGGTTTCCATTAAAACTATCATCAACGATTACTTTACCACCAGCTTTAATAAGCTGTAGACGATGTTCAACAGGTTCTAGTTTATCAAAAGCGATTTTAATTTCATCAATTGTCATACCAAGCTCTAAAGCCACCAAAATAACCGCGGTTAAATTAATCGCATTAAAACTTCCAAGCAGTGGCGCATGGAAATGCTCTTGTTTTCCATTGATTTCTAAATCAAACCAAATCCCATCGAGGTTACTCATGGTGATATTTAAATTATTTGGGAACTTTTGTATAGTATCATATTTTAAAATGGGCACTGTATCGTGAACAAAACCTTTGACCATGCGCGGGGTTTTTAAAATCTCCATTTTTGTATGAATAATATTATCTAAAGTTTTAAAATACTCAATATGCTGTTCACCCACTGACCCAATAACAGGATATTGAGGTTCTAAAAACATGGTGATATCTTCAATATCACCCTTTTCCCTTGCCCCTGCTTCTGCAATATAAATTTGCGTATCTGTGGGTAAGTCTCGGTTAACATCTAAAACAATTCCACCTAAAGTATTTACTGACCGTGGAGTTTTGTAGGTTTTAAACTTTTTGCTCAATACTTGATGCATATAATTTTTAATAGATGTTTTACCAAATGAAGCGGTAATCGCAACAATTTTTAAATCATTCATTGCTTTGATTTTTTGTTTTGCTTTATGTTTAAACGAAATAAAAAACATCTTTTCTAAAAGAGTTGATACTCCATAGGTTACAATCAAAGGAATAAATACCGTTACCCCTTGACAACTTGGAGCAAACATACACAGTAAATTTACCGCAAAGGTTACAAAGAGTAAAATTCCTAAAAATCGTTTAACTCGTCCTGTTAAAACTAATGGCTTGTCAAGTTTACGGTTCCATAAAATAAACGCCGTTAAATAAAAGATATAAAAAAAAGCTGCAAAATAAAGAGGCTCTAAAATATAGTATATAAAAATAGGTGCAGCAAAATAGTTGATATGCCACTGCTGTTTATGGTGCTTAAACAGTACTCGTTCAATTTTGTAGTTGTACCATTGAAGGTTAGTAATTAAGTACCATCCCAATGCCATAATAAAAAGAATATGCGTAAATATATTAAAGTATTCCATCACGTAAAATGTTCCCTATATCATTTGAATTTTTTAAGAAAAAGTAGTGGTCTTGTTCATAAGCTTTAAACTCAGAATCTTTTATTAGCGAATGAATCTTTTGACCAGATGCTAGTGAGGTCGCCGTATCGGTTTTACCCCAAAAAATGTAGGCTTTATTTTTAAATTTTGCAAAATCGTTCTCTAAGTTTTCTGCTATTGCATTTTTAAACGTCGCATACATGTGTTCACTCATTTGATTCACATCTTTACTTCGAAAGACTTTGGTGATTTTTCCTAACCCAAAGGCTTTTAAGGTTTTTGCAACGGCAATTTTTGCTTTGACTTTTGAAGATTTTTCTTCGATAATTCCTGCACTACTTAAAAGTACAAGGTTTTCAGGGTTTAGTAAAGTTGCCACTTTACCCCCATAAGAGTGCCCCATCACAACAAACTTTTTTGCTCCTAGTTTTTCTAAAAAAGCATCAATAATTTTTGTGTAATCATAAACGGTTAAAACATAATCATTGCTTGATTTTCCAAATCCTGGTAAATCAATATAGATATGTCGAAACTCACTTAGAGTATTTTCAAAGGCTTGTTTCATTATCTCTTTGTTACTTCCCCATCCGTGCAAAATGATTAAATCATTTTTAGCACTGGGATTGATAATATCGTAAGCAATATCAAAGCTTTGGCTATCCAGACGTATGGTTTTAACTGCCAATTATTTCCCCTTAGATGCCTGAATTTTATTCACATACGTATAGTCAACTTTGATTTGTCGTTGACGTGGTAAATCGTTTGCTAAAGAGGTTAAAACCGTGTTGAAATCCTCAAAAAGATAGTTTGCCATGGACCCAGGAATTGGGTTGATTTCATTTAAATAAACTTCATCATCTACTATAAATAAGTCACATCGAATCAATGAACCTTCAAAGGTATTGTTATAGACTTTTTTAAATGTCTCTTTTACTTTCTCTTCCATTGTTTGGCTTAAATCAGCTCTTAACGCTGTGGACGTTCGTGCAAAATCTAAATATTTTTTATCAAAATCTAAAAACTCTGCTTTTTGAGGCTCTTCAATAATTGAAAATTGAAACTCTCCATTGACTTTACATCCAGCAAGATTGTACTCTTTAATGCCAGCAATAAAAGGTTCAATAATAATGGCATCATCAAATTCAAAAGCAACATCTAAAGCATAAGCTAATTCCTCTTGACTTTTTACAATAGAAACCCCAATTGAACTTCCTAAAGTAACCGGTTTAATAATCACAGGAAAAGTATCAACACTAACGTCATCATCTTTTGTAAAATAATTGTAATCAATCGTTTTAACACCAGCACTTACTGCATAACCTTTTGTTAAAAATTTATTAAAAGCAACAGCACAAGCACCTTTTCTAGGACCAATATAAGGAAGATTATTAAATTCAAAAAGTGATGCTAAAAGTCCATCTTCTCCATCACCACCATGGGTTAGATTTAATAGCACATCCACATTAAAATCTTTTTCTCCAAACATCGCTTTTTTAGAAAAGCCACCTTTTTTAATCTGTAATATATCACATTTTTTGTACTCACCAGAGCTAAAAAGTTTTGATTTAATTGTGTCCGTTGGGATATGATAAAACGTTCTATCTTGGTCTAAAAATATATAAATTAATTCATCTTTTAAAACATCTTTCATTGCAATTGAACTTACAATTGAAATTTCATGTTCAAAACTTACTCCACCAAAAACAATACCTATTTTCAAATTTTTATCCTTTTATATTTTCTATCTTCTTTTTCGAGAAGGAAGTAAATTCCTACAAAGGTATCCTTTAAAAATATTACATTTAAAAAGGGGGTACCTTAAAGAATCAAAATCCTAAAGAAGGCAACGAGTTGCCTCTTATTACACTTATTTCTGTAACAATTTTAATGCTTGTTTTACTAAATCACCTGTATTGGTTGCACTGCATGATTTTAATACTTTTGCAACAACATCTTTTTTAAATCCTAAAGACTCTAATGCAAGGCTAGCTTCAAGTGAACTAGACGCGCCTATTTCTTCTTCCTCACCATCAATAATAAACCCTGATAATTCAACTAAAATACGACTCGCACCCTTTGGTCCAATACCAGGGACTCGCTTTAACATCGAAACATCATTAGAACTAACAATTTGTGCAAATGATAAAGGTGTAAAAGTAGAACAAATAGCTAAAGCTACTTTTGGACCTACTCCATTTATTTTAATGACCGTATCAAAAAGCTTTTTTTCATTGGGGTCTAAGAAACCATAAAGGGTTTGAGCATCTTCACGAATTATATATGTCGTAGAAAGTTTTACATTATTTTCCGATATTTTTGCACTGCAATTAACGGAAACGTGTACCTCATAAATGATACCATTAACATTGATATTTAGCAATGTTGGCTCTTTTTTTTCTAATATTCCTTGAATACCTACTATCATAATTATTTTTTTCTTTTTTTGTAACTTTTTTAATAATCTTTAAATAAATTTGATTATATAATAAAGCAACTTAAATTTTGAGGTTGGATGAAATGCTACAGTTAATTACCAAAAAGATAAGTAATAAAATCATTTTTTCATTACTTATTTTAATGACCATAAGCAGTTTAACTGTTGTTTACTTTACGACAAACAAAGTAAATAATGATGCCATTGCTGTCACCAAAGAGAACTTAGAGATTGTTAATACAGCAATGTTCCAAAGTTTACGAAATGCCATGAATACAGGTGACCCTGCACAAATTAAAGGTGCAGAGGAAGAAGCTCGTGCGATTAAAGGTGTTAAAAGTCTTATTGTCGCAAAAAGTCAACCTCTAATTGACATGTATTCTCCAGGGGCTAAAACCTCTAACGACCCAGCAATTCTTGAAGCTTTTAGTACTAAACAAGAACATGTTATAGAAATGGACAATGAAGAGGGACATGGTTTACGAAGAATTACACCAATGATTGCTACTAAAGATTGTCTTATGTGTCATGCCAACCAAGCAGAAGGTGATGTTATTGGTGTTATGGATTTAACCTTCTCTTTAGAAGAGTCAGATGATAGACTTGTTGATATGTTAATTGCTATATTACTTATTGCTACAATTTCTGGCTGGATTACTATTGTCTTAGTGTTCTTACTTGTTAAACGAGTAACAAGCCCTATTGCAGAGTTAAAAGAGGGATTTGAAAATCTACTTAACTCAAATGACACCAATATTAAATTAAACATCAAATCAACCGATGAAGTAGGTGAAGTAGCACAACTGTTTAATGCTTATATGGATAAAGTTCGAGAAGGTTTAGCACAAGATGAAAAAGTTATTGAAGAGGCTAATGACATTTTAGAAAAAACTGGTAATGGTTTCTTTGTTTATAATGTAACAGCCCAAGCCAATAACCCTTATGTAGAAGATTTAAAAAATAAATTAAATACAATGATTTCAAGCACAAAAGAGACCTTGGATAAAATCAACATCACTCTACGTAACTACTCTGAGTCAAAATTTGATTATAAAATTGATGATAAAGGAATCTATGGAGACTTAGGTTCATTAGCAGCTGGGATTAAGCTTGTTGGACACAATACTTCTGAAATTTTAGCGATGATTATGAATACAGGTGATTCACTTAATCACAATACAGAAGTACTTTCAACAGCTTCAAGTAACCTCTCAACAGCATCGAATAGTCAAGCTGCTTCCTTAGAACAAACTGCTGCAGCCTTAGAAGAGATAACAGCAAATATTCAAGGAAATACACAAGCAACAGCGCAAATGTCACAACTAGCACAAAGTGTTACAACTTCAGCTCAAAAAGGACAGGATTTAGCCAATCAAACAACAACTGCTATGGATGAAATTAATGTGCAAGTAAGTTCTATTAATGAAGCTATTGAAGTGATTGACCAAATTGCTTTCCAAACTAATATTCTTTCACTTAATGCTGCAGTTGAAGCAGCAACTGCAGGCGAAGCAGGTAAAGGATTCGCAGTTGTTGCTCAAGAAGTACGTAACCTAGCAAGTAGATCTGCAGAAGCCGCTAAAGAGATTAAAGATATCGTTGAAGCAGCAACTTCTAAAGCCAATGATGGTAAAGCAATTGCTGACAATATGATTCATGGATACCAAGACCTTAACTCTAAAATTTCAGATACAATTGAAATTATTGAAAATGTTGCAACAGCTTCTAAAGAGCAAGAAAGAGGAATCACGCAAATTAACGATGCGGTTAATTCACTTGACCAAGCAACGCAACAAAATGCACAAGTAGCCGAAGAAATCTCACAAATGTCTGCTGATATTGCACATATGTCTAACTCACTGGTAACTGCTGCCTCACGAGCGAGTTTCCTAGAAGAGACACGAGATGAAGTGTGTGATATTGACTTAGTATATGATACAGCTAAATTAAAAGTAGATGTATTACGACTTAAAGATGGAGTTTACTCACAGCTTGGACAATTTAAAACATGGGCTGTAACAAAAGATGCCTCTATGGCAAAATGGATTGAAAACTATGTTCAAAAAAATCCACAAGCAAATATGCAATCTATTGACAACTTAAAAGGATTAAGTGAAAGCTTACATGGAAAACTACAAACGCTTGTAGATGACAACTCAAATAAAGTCTCAAATAGTCAACTTAATAGTAATGCTAAAGAAGTTGAAATTGAGGCACTAAGAATATTTGGAACGTTAAACCGTCTTAAAAAAGACGTCTGTACCAAAAACTAACTATTTACAACTAACTGTTTTTAAGTAAAGTAATAAAACTTATAAACAGTTAGTAACTAATTTGCTGCCATTTGCCGGATTAGCTCCTCTAACTCCTCTTCAGAGACAATATCATCAGCAATATCACCCGCTAAATATTTAGCTGAATCAGATATATTATATTGAGACTTATCAATGTTATTATGTTCACAAACAAAATTAACCACACGTTCAATCTTTTGACGATGTAAATCTTGATGTTGTAATAATCCTAAAGAATCTGAGATTTTTTCATTAATAGACTTTTTTACTTTTTGTGATAGTTTTGTATCATCCATACTACTTTGAATTGACTCTAGGTTTTCATAAATCAAAGCAGCATTAACTTCTGATTCTTTAATCACATCACACAGTTCTTTGATTAACTCTTCATACTTCATCAGTACTCCTTTAAACATAACGACGTTTTCAAGTCGATAAGTTTAAAGTTTACCTACTTTTTACTTATATTAGTACTATTTTTAGTAAAAATATGATTTTTAAGCTACTTTCATACGACTAATGAATCAACTCTGATATAAGTTCAGTGGCATAAGAGCCTTTTGGAAGTGTAAACTGTAACTCCATCCAGTTTTTATCCTCTTTGTAGTTACTCTCTATTTCATTGGGGAAAACCCATGCATAACGCCTACTTCCATCTTCAGGAACTTTTTCATCAAAGGATTCTTCTATTGCTAAAGCCAAACCAACAGCTCTTTTAACGCGTTTACCCGCTAAAAGCCCTGTAGCAACTCGATCTCTATCATTAAACTTAGAAGCTTCAGCATCAAGATCTTCCACATGAAAAATTCGTCCAAAAGGATAGTGGTTCATTAAATCCCCCGGCAAGAGTTTAAAAGGGTGTGGTTGTTGTTTCATCTGCTTAACAACATCCAAAGGCAATTGTAGTTTTTCAAAAATCTCTTTTGGTTCAAATGCCTCAATTAGCTTAGATATTTCAATTCGACGAGAAAGCCACTGATTAAAAAGATGACTTTGATAAGCATTAACATACATTTGACGTAAATTCTTACGACGTTCTTTTAGTTTACCATCAATAATATCTTTACCTTTTTTATAGTTGTCCCCCTCTATTCCAAAACGCTGAAAGCCAAAATAGTTTGGCATTCCATACGTTGCAATAGAACCTAATACTTGTTCTATTTTTTTTGCATCCATTAAATTAACTCTTTTTAGACGTATAAAAAAACGATTCCCTTTTAAATGTCCAATTTTAATTTTATTATTATGATATGTCTTTTCAAGAATTTTAATATTCTCATGATTAAAACTATTTAACTTTTCCTCAAACTTTTTAGGAATAGATAAAGTTTGTATGGTCATCGCATTTTTATCTTTTAATCCTGCATAACCTATGTCTCTGTTTTTACAACCAAGAAATTCAGATAAAATTTTAACAGCATCCCAAGTCGCTAAATCTTTTTTTCGTATTTTAATAATGAGATGTTCGCCCTCGCCTGAAAACTCATATAATGGAATTTCTGTTACAACAAAATCATCTCTATTTTGTTTAAATACGACATCAATTTTAGAGTGATTTAAAAAAAATTGTTTATTCATTTTTATCCTTTTTTATATCCCTAAAAAAGGGACCAATTACTTATTTAATTTCTTTTAACAGTGGAATAAAACCCCACTTAAAGAAACAAATCCTAAAGGAAACAACACGTTGTTTCTTCTATTCTAAAAATGGTGTCCACTGCAGTTTGACGTGTAGCTTCCTTTTGTCACTTTTGCAACAATGTTTAATGGTATATTATGTTTCTTAGCTATTTTTTCAATAACTTTTTTGACGTTTTTATCAAAGGTAAATAGTACTTCATACTCTTCTCCAGAGCAACCAATTGATGGGTTAATCTCTTTAAGAAACTCAAACCCTACGTTATTAGCTTTTGATAGACGCTCTAATTCAAAAAATAGTCCATCAGAAATATCAAGTGCAGAATTAATATAGGGAGCAAGCTCATAAAAAAATGCTGCATTGAGTTTCGGTTTTATAAACTTAGCCTTTTTATTAATCTTTTTACCTTTTAGTAGGCTTTCTAAATCTTTTTTACAACTTCCTAGCTCTCCTGTAAAAGCCACTAAGTTACCTTTTTTTGTTCCTGTTCGTAAAATTGGATTTTTAGTATATGAAACAATTGTCACTGAGATATCAAGTTTTTCATTACAAATTGTATCACCACCAATAATTTCAATATTGTATGCTTTTGCAACTTTTTTAAAACCACTTGCTAACTCTTTTAACTGCTCTTTATCATATGTTGCAGGAATGGCTACTGTTAAAAGGGCATATTTTGGGATAGCATTCATCACAATAGCATCGGAAATATTAACTAGCATCGCTTTTTGTGCAATTTGTTTTAGACTCATCCAGTCACGTTTAAAATGCACATTCTCAAAAAATGCATCCATACTATAGACATAGTTACCTACAACAGCACCATCATCACCAATAAAACTACTCTTTTTTGAAATAAATTGTTTAATAAAATAGTCTTCTTTATTCATAGGGCGAAGTATAGCAAAAATATCAATAGAAAGCTCTTTTCTCAAAAAAAGTTATCTTAAGATAACATGATTCTTATTTTTAAATTCCTGATACTTTTCTTAAATTGTTTAATTAGGATAGAAATTATCCTATTTAATTTAAAAAAATTAGTGTATAATGTCGACAATTTATTTTTAGGAGATTACAATGCCAAAGATTAACAAATATGTTGATATTGATACAGTTGAAAGAGAAGCAAAAAAAGATTTAATTGATAGACACAGTCCATTTATTCACTGTGCAGATACAGCAAAAGCGGGAGAGCCATTTGAAGTAACAGTTAAAATGGGTAATGAATATACGCACCCAGATGATTTTGATCACTTTATTGAGTCAGTAACACTATTTAATGGTGATACTCAATTAGCAAAAGCATCTTACGTTCCAGGAACTTTAGGAAACGTTAAAGCACACAATACTACTACGTTTACTATTATTCCAACAGGTAAAAAGTTAAACTTAGTAGCACATGGTTACTGTACTAAGCACGGTATCTGGGAAGGTACTCCTGTAGAAGTAGCTGTAGCTGAATAATTAAAAAATATGAAAGAGGTTAAGGGGTTTACCTTAACCTTTTTTTATCTACAAATCTTTATTATCTATAATTTCTAAAGGTAATTCAATATAAAATTTAGCTCCACTCTTTGTATTTTTAACAAAAATTTTTCCCTTTAAACTCTCTGTTACTATTTTATAACTCATATATAAACCAAGTCCTGTTCCATTTAATTGATGTTTTGTACTAAAATAAGGTTCAAAAATTTGTTCAATAACAGAAGTTGGTACACCACCACCATTATCCTCAATAGAGAGCGTTATAACCTTATCAACTTCTAAATCTATTTTAATCCATGGATTATCGATTTGTTTCTCTATACAAATATCTTTTGCATTATTAATAATGTTAATTAAAACTTGAGACAACTCTCCGGTAACCAATTGAACTTTAACTGGTTCTATCATGGATACATTATTAATAATACGAATATGATTATTTTTAATGATTGCTTCTTGAATATAAAGGACTTTATTAATCAAATCTTGAAGAATTACTGTTTCAGTTGTTTTATCATTTTTCAAAAATGCCCTAAAAATATCAATCGTATGAGATAAATGTTGAGCATTATCATTAATTAAGGTTACTGATTTATCTAACTCCTCATCCGTTAAGATATTCAACTCTTTGTTCATTTTTATACCCGTAGCCAAAGTACTAATAATACTTAAAGGTTGTCTCCATTGATGGGCAATATTACCTATCATTTCACCAAGCGAGGCATGGCGCTGTTGAATAATCATCTCATCACGCTTTAACTGTTTTAAAATACCATCTTCAACCTTTTTTTCTAAAGATTTATTAATATTTTGAAGTTGGATATTGATTTTTTTAGCCTCAGTAACTCGACGTATAGAATAAAAAATAGACATAATTCCCATAATAATAAACAGTAATAAAAGTTCATCTAGTTCATATGACTCGTGAGATTCAACATACTTCAAAATCATTTCAAAAACATCATAATGAGAAAAAATCAACCATAAGAAAACTATGAAAACTACACTAATTACAAGATCTTTAAGAGAGTTAAGTTTATCTATCATAAAACTTCCTTTAGTATCTTATTTTATAATAAATAGACTAAATTTGACTACTAATTTTCACAACTCTTATTACTAAAATTATCATTTACTTCTTCTAATCTAGTTTCATCTAGAACTCTATCTTTAAATATTTGTTCCAAATTATCATACCCACAATCATTACACTTATAATCCACTGGATCTGGATGAAGGATGCCTTTACTTTTCCCTATATTTGAACTTCCACACTCTGGACACTTACCCATTGACATAAATATCTCCCAACTAAAATAATAAATATTTATATAATTTAATTAGTTTTAAACTACTTAAATATACCTATTTAGCAATAAAAAAAATTGTGTTGTTAATAAAGGTTATAATAGGAGAACTATTAAACAATGCGAAAACTAGTCGCATTGTTTCTTAATTACTTAATAAAAGAGACGCAGTAGTCAACTAAAGAGTGTACTTTTAGTTTAAATTTTGAATTTGGTGGAATATTAAACGTTTGTGGTGCTACGATTTTTTTCCAATCTTCTGCTGGTAACATTACTTCTAATTCACCCGCTTGGATATCCATAACTTCTTCATGAATAGAGATAAATTCATACTCACCTGGTAACATAATACCTAAACTTTTTCGACTTCCATCATCAAAAACTAAACTTCGACTTGTTACATGCCCATCATATAAAATATTCGCAGACTTTGCAATAGTAACATTTGTAAACTTCATCAAATACCTTTCCTAGTTATATTAATGAACTATAATACCATAATAATATTTAATGAAGCAATTGTCCAATATAGTTTGGCTATAATATTTTTCAAATATAGTAAAAATAAAACAATGTTAGGATAAAAAATGTCAAAAGCTAAAGCCTTAGTCAAACTTTTAGAAAAAGAGGTATTACCAGAACTTAATGATTATATTGATGACCTTTTTGAAATTATTGCTTCCAAAAAAGAGACCCCTGAAATCAAAGAGGAGTTACAAAATATCCAAGAGATGAAAAGTGATTTTTTAGCCATGCTCAATGAGGCTCAAAATGGTGAGTTAGATGAAGAAGAGTGTGAAGAGATTATTGCAGATATTGAGGATATGAGACAAGAGTAGATGCAAGGCTATATTATAGATGTGAAGTCTGTTAAAGATGATGATCTAATTGTCACTATTATCACCCAAGAGAATCTCGCCACTGCCTATCGTTTTTATGGGGCTCGACACTCGAATATTAATATTGGTTATAAAATAGATTTTGAGTTAGAAACAAATTTAAAATCAACAATGCCACGGCTTAAAGATGTTATCCAACTAGGATTTAATTGGATTTTAGATCGGGATAAACTCTACTGTTGGCAACGATTTTTAAAACTTTTTTACCCCCACTTAAAAGATGTAGAAGAACTCGATAACTTTTACTTTGAGTTATTGGATAATCTTGTTTCAACCATGATTAAACAAAATCCAAAACGTGCCATAATAGAGTCCTATATCAAACTTTTAGAGTATGAAGGACGTTTGCATACTGAATTTATCTGTTTGCTATGTGATACATCTATTGATGAAGAGATCTCCCTCGTACGAAGTTTTCACCCTGTTCATGCAAAATGTACTTACAGTAAACAGTTTGAAATGAAAAAAATTATCTCTTTATTTAAAGACAAATCGCTTATTATGTTTGAAGATGAAGAGGTTGATTATTTATGGAATTTGCTTCTTCAAGGTTTATAACACTATAATATATACCATTATTTTACAACAATAGTTTATTGGAGAACTTTTATGTTTGCATTGGAAGAAGAAAATAATATAGCTGATTTTTTAGATATGGATAATGACGATCTAATCATACAAAACTTAGTTAAAAAATATGGACTACCCCAAAGTGATAGTTTTATTTATAATAATAACGACAACTATGCAAGTATTATTGACTTTATTATTGAACGTTACCTTTATAATCAAGATATTCCAGAAGATATTCAAAGTGAAATCAACAACAATGTCAACTTCCAAGCCTTTTTACTTGATAATGTCAAAGAAAAGATGAATCAAGTAATCAATGATAAGTCTACAAAAGTTTTTAAACAGATTGTTACCATCGTTCATCTTCTCTCTTTTGGTAAAAACTATGAAATCTTTGAAAGCTATAACTACTATAATTATGAAAATATTTCAACTTTATTTAGAGATTATGAAGAGAGACTTGTTTTAGCCCAAGAATTAAGTGATCTTGAGTTTAAACTAATCTTTGATTATTACATTACCCTTATTGAACTTTTTAATGAGATTTGTATGATTAACTCTATTGATATCCAACGTAAACGAAGTATCAAAAAGTTTATTGAACTCTTGAGTGAAACTATTAATATGGTTAAGTATCGACTTACCCTTGATAATGAACATTTAGGAAAACTGAATAATATTATGGGAAAATTTCTTTTTTATTATGCACACACACCTTTTATTGAAAAAAAAGAAAAAGATGCAAAATATTTAATTGAAGAGTTCTACTTTAATTTTGAAAAACTAAGTGATGGTTATGCCCTAAGTCAAGAGACAAATTTTGGTGATTGTAAAGATATTACCGTTTATTATAAAATCTATCTTAATAATATTACAACCTTACTACTTACGCTTCTATATAAGCT
>CAZIES010000067.1:0-14310 GCA_964538295.1 uncultured Arcobacter sp.
TCTTAAATAAAGCTCTCTTTGATAATCAAGCTATCTCTTATGTTAATGATAGTTTCAAAGTATTTAAACCCTCCTACTTATATAAGAATAAAAAAATAGTTCGATGGAAGATGAAAAATAGGTATAAAGTTCATGTAGGAGAAGGTTTTTCTGATCATCTTCCAATTGTTGCAAGCTTTTCAACCTCTGTACAAAAAAAGAGAATTCAACAAGCAAAACAAGATATTAAAGAACTTTACAACAATTTCAGTCTTGATAAACCAATCTTACTTAAAGATGCAATAGTAATTTATAAAAACAACGATAGTGCCATTATCAAACAGGCTAATAACCGCGCTATCTTTTTATACCGTTGTGCTCAAAATTTAAAACTTGGATTTATGTATGATATCAAACCCCTTAAACTAAAAGAGCATTATGGATTAAAAGAGATAACAGCAATTGATGTAGTCAATACCAAAGGCTTTCAAAAAAACTATAAAAAACTCTTTTTAAATGCCAAGTCACAGAATCTACATGAACAGAGCTTACAAAATGAAATCCTTTTCAATCTAACTGGTAGTTTTAAAAAAGGTTACTTATATACAGGTCAAACAAAAATAAAACTTTATGCTAAAGATAAATCACTTTTACCAAAAAATGGGCAAAATATCACTATAATGTCAGGACATTTTGGATTTTTTAAAAACAAAGCTCAAATTATTATTTACAAAAAAAGTGATATTAAGGTAAATCATTAGTGTTAATCAAATCAATCTTTACCAATAGTAGTGGTATTTTAGTCTCTCGTATCTTAGGTTTTATAAGAGACCTTCTAACGGCTTCTATTTTAGGTGCTAATATTTATTCAGATATCTTTTTTGTTGCTTTTAAACTACCAAATCTTTTCAGGCGAATTTTTGCAGAAGGTGCATTCACGCAGGCTTTTATACCAGCCTACGCTAAAACTAAACACAAAATACAATTTTCAAGTGCTATCTTTTTGCAGTTTTTAGCTTTTATTATGGTCTTAGCTTTAATTGTGACACTCTTTTCAAAACTTGTTACTCATCTTATTGCCATGGGATTTGATGATACAACAGTTGATTTAGCAGCTCCTTTAGTTGCTATTAATTTTTACTATTTGCCACTGATTTTTGTGGTCACCTTTATGGCAGCTCTTTTACAGTATAAACACCATTTTGCCACCACTGCATTTTCTACAGCACTTCTTAATATTGCGATGATTGGTGCACTTTTACTCTCAAAAAACTTGGATAAATATGAAATCACCTATTACTTAAGTTATGGGGTTATTTTTGGTGGATTATTACAAGTTTTTGTTCATATACTTGCTATGAAAAAAAAGAACCTACTTAAAGTCTTTACCTTTAAAAAAGTCACTTTCAAAGAGAACAAATTTTATAAAAACTTCGCAGGAGCAACATTAGGAAGTTCCACAGCACATATTTCTGCCTTTTTAGATACATGGCTAGCCTCTTTTTTAATGAGTGGAAGTATTAGTTACCTCTATTATGGAAACCGTGTTTTTCAACTTCCCTTAGCTCTTTTTGCCATTGCTACGTCTGTGGCACTTTTTCCTATGATTGCACGAAGTATAAAAAATAAAGACGAAAACAAAGCCCTACAACTTATGAGAAAATCATCCTTTATTCTTTTAGGATTATTAAGTATTGCTACTTTTATTGGTATTGTCTTTGATGAGCTAATTATTTGGCTTCTTTTTGAAAGAGGTGCTTTTGATGCCACAGATACAACCAATACTGCTCTAATTTTAACCATGTACCTTATTGGATTGATTCCTTTTGGTTTAGCAAAAATTTTCTCACTATGGTTATATGCAAAAGAACAACAGTTTAAAGCAGCCAAAATCTCAATGATTTCTTTAGGTTTTAATATTGTTTTCTCACTCCTACTTATAAAACCTTATGGTGCGGCAGGACTTGCTTTTGCTAGTACACTAAGTGGATTTATTCTCTTTTTCTTAACCATTAAAGCCTTTGGCGTCACAAAGTTTAAAGAATTATTAATTAAATAATTAGTTTTTATTTTCTTTGACATAATTTAGCTGAAGTGCTATGATTATCAATAGCTATGAAGATTAAAATCAACCTAGGAGTATCCTATGGTATTAAAAAAATGTCTTTTATTGCTTTGTTTGATGGTCAGCATTTTTGCAACAGAGAACAAAATTGGAATGTATGAAAAACAAGGTAAATATTTACCCCTTGATACAACTTTTGTTAATGCTTATAATCAAACCGTAACACTTAAAGAAGCAATCAATAATAAACCAACTATTTTAACACTAAACTATTTTGATTGCCCTAGTCTTTGCTCACCCTTACTAAATGCAGTAGCAGATGTACTAAATAAACTACAACTAGACCCTTATTTAGAATACAATGTTATTACCATAAGTATTCATGACAAAGACAATGCAACAAGTGCAAAAACAAAAAAAGAGTCAATATTATCAACCATAACTCGACCTTTTCCTCCACAAACTTGGAGTTTTTTAACCACAAATCAAGAAAATATCACAACCATAACTCAAGCTGTTGGGTTTAACTATGAGAAACGTATCAAAGATGGTGTCGTTGACTATTTACACCCTGCAGCTATCATTGTACTCTCTCCTGAGGGTAAGATTAGTCGATATTTAAATGGTATTCAATACCTGCCTTTTGATTTAAAACTTGCACTTTTAGAAGCTAATGAAGGAAAAATACGACCAACCATTACAAAAACCCTGCTTTATTGCTTTGCCTACGATGCAAAAAGTAAAACTTATGTTTTTCAAGCGGAAAAAGTAGTGGGTTCTTTTATGTTTGGTATTGTTTTACTCTTTTTCATCTACTTAGTTAAAACAGGTAGAAATCCACGTAAGGATGGACAAGATGAATGAGACAAACGTAACAAATAAAAGTTTTTATCACGAAACTCATACTGTTTTTGGACATCATGACAACAAACTACTCCAATGGATTTTTTCAATAGACCATAAGCGTATCGCTATTTTATATATTATTGTCATGCTCTTTTTCTTTCTTATTGCCATAACCATTGGACTCACAATGAGAATGGAGCTTTTTATGCCAGGGGAACAGGTTTTAACACCTGATAGATATAATCAAGCCTTTACCTTACACGGTACTATTATGATATTTCTTTTTGTTGTGCCGGGTATCCCAGCTGTTTTTGGAAACTTTTTACTGCCTATTTTAATTGGAGCACGTGATGTCTCCTTTCCAAGGTTAAACCTTCTGTCTTGGTGGCTTTATGTTATTGGATGTCTTTTTGCCCTTGCAGCACTATTACTAGGACCTGGATTTGCAGATACAGGTTGGACATTTTACGCACCATATAGTGTAAAAACAGAAACCAATGTTATCTATACCCTTACTGCAGCTTATATCTTAGGACTCTCTTCTATTTTAACGGGAATTAATTTTGTAGTTACAATTCACCGATTAAGAGCACCAGGGATGAACTTCTTTAAAATGCCACTATTTGTATGGGGCGTCTACTCAACAGCATGGATTCAAATATTAGCTACTCCAATTGTTGGGATAACCCTTATTTTAGTCATTTTGGAACGAACACTTGGGATTGGAATCTTTGACCCAAGTAAGGGTGGTGATCCTATTTTGTACCAGCATCTCTTTTGGATTTACTCACATCCTGCGGTATATTTGATGATTCTTCCAGCATTTGGGGTTGTCTCAGAGATTTTACCAACATTTTGTCGTAGAACAATTTTTGGATATCGTTCCATTGCTATTTCATCTGCTTCTATTGCTATTATTGGTTATTTAGTATGGGGACACCATCTTTTTACATCCGGTATGAGTGAATGGACTAAAATTATCTTCTCTTTTTTAACTTTTTTTGTCTCTATTCCAACTGGGGTAAAGTTTTTTGACTGGGTTGCCACCATGTATAAAGCCTCCATTGTTTTTAGAACGCCAATGTTATGGGTTATAGGAACAATTATCACCTTTGCAATTGGAGGGTTAACAGGAATTACACTGGTTACCTTAGGCGTAGATATTCACCTTCATGATACCTATTTTGTTGTGGCACATTTCCACTATACCATCTTTGGGGGTGTTGTTTTTATGCTCTTTGCAGCTATGCACTATTGGTTCCCAAAATTTACAGGAAAAATGTATGATGAGTTCAAAGCAAAACTTGCTTTTGTTTTTATCTTTATCGGTTTTAACTTACTTTGGTTTCCTATGTTTTTTGCAGGAGCACTAGGAATGCCAAGACGTTATTTTGATTACTTACCTGAGTTTACCATCTATCACCAAATTGCAGGTGTGGGTGCAGTTATCACTGTTTTTGGTATTTTATTTATGCTCTATACACTATTAAGAGCTTTAAAAACTGGTGAACCTTGTGGAGCAAACCCATGGAATGCCTCAACTTTAGAGTGGCAAATTGATTCACCTCCACCATTAGAGAACTTTAAACATATTCCTTATGTTGACTTTGAACCCTATGAATATGAAAATGGTAAACCAAAATATAACCTTTATGAAAAAATAAAAGGAGTGCCTCATGGAAAATAATACTCCTGAAATAATCTATGACAACCAAGGGAATCCTCATGAAATTGTTGATTTCAATAATGACTATAGAGGATCAAAACTAGGTTTTTGGCTCTTTTTATTTACAGAGTTAATGCTTTTTGGAGCGATGTTTTTAGTTTTTGCTTACTTTTTTTACAAAATGAGTGGCGATTTTGTAACAGCATCAAGTTCACTAAACCTTCTTCTAGGAGGAATAAATACTTTTATTTTACTCTTTAGTACTTATTTTATGGGTATGTCACTTGTTTTACTAAAAGAAAAAAAGCTAAAAAAATCGCAACTTTATATTTATATAACCATTCTTTTATCACTTATTTTTCTAGTGATAAAATACATGGAGTGGAGTACTGAGATACATCATGGTATCTACCCAAACTCAGAAATACTTAATGCAAAAGAGTATGGGGAGATTCTATTTTTTGGACTATATTATACGATGACAGGATTTCACGGTCTTCACATAATTGTTGGTATTGGATTGATGTTTTGGGTTCTAAAACTCATATACAACAAAAAAATCACCCCTGATAAAAATGTTATCTTAGAAAATGTGGCTTTATACTGGGATCTTGTTCACTTAGTATGGGTTTTTCTATTTCCACTTTTTTATATTATTGGATTAGGAGCATAACATGGCAACACATACCATATCTCAAATTAATGCGACTATGTATCTCAAGGTCTTTATAGCACTCTTTATTTTAACCGTTTTAACTTTTTTACAACCCTATTTAATGAGTGCGAATTTGTATGCTACTGTTTCCATACAAATGTTTCTAGCCATCGTTAAAACAGTGCTTATTGTTGCATATTATATGCATTTAAAATATGAGTCTAAACTTTTTAAAACTATTGTTATTATTGCAGTTATTACGCTAAGTATCTTTTTTATTATTACTGCAACCGATGCTATTTTTAGAAATGAAGATTTTGATTTATTTAAATAGGAGACAATCATGTTAGAAGGAATAAAAGGAGTATCAACCTACGCAAAGGATGTGGATAGTGCATTTCTTGTGGTTACTGTTATTACACTTTTTTTATTTATTGTAACCATTGGTTCAATGCTCTATTTTATCTTTAAATACCGTGCTTCTAAAAACCATCCAGACAATACAAAAAACATTAAACACTATACACCTATTGAAGTAGCTTGGACAGTTATACCTACCATTTTAATGATGATTGTTTTTTATTTTGGTCTTGATTCTTTACGCATACAACGTACCATGCCCCAAGATGACAAAGCACTTTTAATTGATGTTTTAGCCCAACGTTGGTCATGGCAATTCACCTATGCCAATGGGAAAAAGTCAACAGAACTCACAATTCCTGTTAACACTGACGTTAAACTAAGTATGCAAGCCCCAATCAATGACGTGTTACACAGTTTTTATGTACCTGCTTTTCGTGCAAAAGAGGATATCTTACCAGGTAAAACCACACAAATTTGGTTTAATGCGACAAAAAAAGGTAAATATGATATTCAATGTGCAGAGTATTGTGGAACACGACACTCCTATATGCGCTCTTTTGTAAATGTAGTTTCCCAAGAAGAGTTTAACACTTTTTTAAATCCCCCTGTTCAACAAAAAACAAAAACAGCCTTTGAGCTTATCAACCAATATGGTTGTACAGGATGTCATAGTTTAGATGGCTCAAAACTAGTAGGACCTAGTTTTAAAGATACCTATAACAAAGAAGTCACCGTAATAACACAAGGTAAAAAACGAACTATTAAAAAAGATGAAAACTATCTTAAGAACTCTATTTTAAATCCCAATGATGATGTTGTCGAAGGGTTTACACCTAATATGATGCCCTCTTTTAAAGAACAAATTTCTAAAGAGGAGTTAGAGAGTATCATCAACTTTTTAAAACAAGAAGAAACACCCCAAGAGAAACCAAAAATAGATGGAGAAGAACTTTTACTAAACAATGGTTGTACTGGTTGTCATAGTTTAGATGGTAGTAAAATTGTAGGACCAACCTTTAAAAATATCTATGGAAGAAAAACTAAAATTTTAAAAGATGGAAATGTAGTTGAAATCACCATAGATGAAACCTATTTAAAACGTTCTATTCTAAACCCAAAAATTGAGGTTGTTGAAGGATACCAAAATATAATGCCAAAGTTTAAAGAGGTATTAAAAGACGATGAAATAGATGCTATTATTAAACATCTAAAAACAGTTCAATAAAGGATTAGTATGCCAACGCTAAAAGACTTTTTAATTTTAACTAAATTTAATCTCTCCTTGACAGTTAGCTTATCCCTTCTATTTGCTTTTGTTTTAGCTAAAAATAGTCTAGATAGTCACCTTATTAATCCTTTTTTAGCAACGTTACTTTTAGCTTTAGGAGTTAGTGCACTCAACCAAGTTCAAGAGCATAAAGAAGATGCCCTCATGATACGTACAAAAAACAGACCCGTTGCAGCACAACGGATCTCAGTAAAACAAGGTTATATCATCTCTGCTATCTTGATTGTATTGTTCTATATTTTTATTTTTTTTAGTTTAAACTTCCTTGGTCTTGCTATTTTTACAGCTGTTATTATTATCTATAACCTTTTATACACTAAAGCTAAAAAGCTCACTATCTATGCTGCTGTGTATGGTGCTGTTTTAGGAGTTATTCCTCCACTTATTGGGTGGTTAAGTGCGGGAGGCGTTGTCAATCATATTAATTTTATTGCCTTGGGAATTTTCTACTTTATTTGGCAAATACCCCACTTTTGGTTGCTTACTTTGAAATACCACAAAGATTATGAAAAGGCAAACTTTCCCACAATCGCAAAAGCATTTGGTATTGAAGTGCTTGAACGTATTACTTTTATATGGCTTTTATTAACTTTAATAGCGGGTATCTTTTTAGTCTTACTCTTTGTAAAAAATATGGTACTTGTCACTATATTTGTTCTACTTCATGCATATGTCCTATACACCATAATACAATTACGATTAACACACAACTATCTTCGAACCTTTATCTCCATAAATAGTTATATGCTTTTACTTATGATTTTGCTTATGATAAATGCACTCTTCCTCTCCTCATAGCTTTATATTACATAACACAATTTTAATCATTTTTTAGATAACATATTGTCCTTTTATAAAAACATTTAGGAAACAAATGAAAGAATTTTTTAAATACTATATTCCCTATTACAAAGATTATAAACTCAAAATATTTTTTGCTCTTGTAGGAATCCTTTTAGTTGCTGGAGGAAGTGCAGGATTAGCTTATGTTGTAAAACCACTACTAGATGAAGTCTTTATTGCCCGTGACCAAGAGATGCTTTATATTGTACCAATACTGCTGATTATTGTACAAGCAGCGCAAGGGATTGGTAAATATATCCAAGTCTACTATATCTCTTATGTAGGGCAAGATATCATTCGTATTATTAGAGACAAACTCCTTGAACATATTTTAACCCTTGATATTGAGTTTTTTCAAAAAAAACATGGTGGCGAGTTAATTTCACGAATTACTAATGATATTAATCGTATTCAAGGTGCTGTTTCAACTCAAATTGCAGGATTAGTTCGTGAAGTATTAACAATTATTGCTTTAGTAGGAGTAGTCATCTATCAAAGTGCAGAGTTAGCATTTTATGGTCTTGTCGTTATGCCTTTAGCTCTTTACCCTATTGTTGTACTTGCAAAAAAAATGAAAAAACTCTCTTTTCGTTCACAAGAGAGCGCTGCAGATATTACCTCTCACTTAAGTGAGATTTTTAATAACGTGGAAATTATCAAAGCAAATTCAACAGAAAATGTTGAACAAGCAAAGTTTGAACAACACAACCAAAACTTTTTTAACGTCAATATCAAAGCAGTAAAAACGGGTGAACTAGTATCCCCTATTATGGAAATTTTAGGTGCGAGTGCAGCTGCAGTTGTTATTATTTTTGGAGGAAGTCAAGTTGTTAGTGGAGAGATGACAGCAGGTTCATTTATGTCATTTATTGCAGCACTTTTTATGCTTTATACTCCTATAAAAAGACTCTCAGCAATCTATAATGCACTTCAAGATGCTATTGCTGCACACGAACGTGTTAAAACTATCTACAATATTCAACCCACTATTCTTTCGGGACAAGAGTTTTTCCCAAAAACAGTTAATACAATTGAGTTTAACAATGTTCAGCTAAACTATGGAGAGTTTACCGCATTAAAAAATGTAACACTGCACGCTAAGTTAGGTGAAAAAATTGCCCTAGTAGGTGACAGTGGTGGAGGTAAATCATCACTTATTAACCTACTAATTCGTTTTTATGATGTTAGTTCAGGTGTGATTCTATTTAACAACCAACGTTTAGTCGATATCAATATTGATGACTTACGCAATAACATCTCCATCGTCACTCAACGAGTTTATATTTTTAATGATACCGTTGCACAAAATATTTCCTATGGACAACCCTATGATGAACAGCGCGTTATTAATGCCCTAAAACAAGCCCACGCCTATGATTTTGTAGAACTTATGGAATTTGGTATTCATACCATGCTTGATGAGTTTGGAACCAATCTTAGTGGTGGTCAAAGGCAACGAATTGCCATCGCACGTGCGCTTTACAAAGATCCAAAAATTCTTATTTTAGATGAAGCAACGTCTGCGCTTGATAATGAAAGTGAATCAATTATTTCAGAAGTTATTGATGAAATTGCTCAAAATAGAATCACCTTTGTTATTGCACACCGTTTAAGTACCATTAAAAACGCAGATAAGATTGCAGTTTTTAAAGAAGGTGTCATTGTTTGTCAAGGTACAGAAGAACAATTATTAACTAATTGTCCTGAGTACAAACGGCTTTATAACCTTGCTAATATTTAAATTAGCCAATTTTTACGATAATTTAGATAAAATACTAAAATTTTTAAAAGGCACTAAATTTGTTTGATTATGAAACTTTGAAAAAAATACTATTTCAATTTGAACCAGAAACAGCCCATAATATTGCTGAATTTGGATTAAAAACTCTTCCCTACTGTAGAAGTCTGAACAACTACATGGTTGAAAAAAACTTTGTGATGGATGCACAACTTAGTCAAGAGCTGTTTGGAGTAACCTTTGCCAACCCCGTTGGACTCGCTGCTGGTTTTGATAAAAATGCAACAATGATTGAATCAATGATGGCATTAGGATTTGGCTTCACTGAAATTGGAACCATGACTCCACGAGCACAAGAAGGAAATCCAAAACCAAGAATGTTTCGATACCCTGAAGCTGCATCAGTGCAAAACGCTATGGGATTTAACAACGAAGGTTCATATACTGTTGCAAAAAATTTACGAAAAGTATTTCCTTACGCTATTCCTATTGGGGCAAATGTTGGTAAGAACAAAACAACCTCAGAAGAGAATGCCTTAAGTGATTATCGTGTCCTTATTTCTAAGTTTGAAAGTATTAGTGACTATTTAGTTATCAATATCTCTAGTCCTAATACCCCAAATCTTAGAGACTTACAAAATGAAAAGTTTATTACTGAACTTTTCACTATGGCTAAAGCATTAACGAAAAAGCCAATTTTATTAAAAATAGCTCCTGATATGGATGCACAAGTTGCAATTGATTTATGTAACACCGCTATTGATGCAAGTGCAGCAGGAATTATTGCAACAAATACCACCATTGATTATAGTTTAGTAGACAACTGTGAAAGTTTTGGAGGTTTAAGTGGTGCAGTATTGGCTGATAAATCCTATGAACTGTTTAAAGCATTAGGAAAAGCACTCTACGGCAAAACTACACTTATTTCAGTAGGTGGAATTAGCGATGCTACCGAAGCTTATAAACGAATTCGAGCTGGGGCAACACTAGTACAAGCTTATTCTGGATTAATTTTTGAAGGTCCTTCAATGGTTAGAAAAATAAACGAAGGTCTCATTGAACTTATGCGTGAAGATGGCTTTACCCATATTAGCCAAGCAATTGGTGCAGACTTAAAATAAACAAAGAAGAAAATGAACATGAAAAAATTCTTTAAATTATTCATTATTCATTATTCATTATTAATTATATTTTCGGGAGAATTAATGAGTAATAGTTTACCAAAATACTATACACAAACCTTAGATAATGGATTACAAATTGTCGCTATTCCAATGGATAATGGCTCAAATGTCGTCTCAACTGATATTTATTATAAAGTAGGAAGCAGAAATGAAACTATGGGAAAATCTGGTATTGCCCATATGCTTGAGCACTTAAATTTCAAATCAACAAAAAACCTACAAGCGGGTGAGTTTGATGAAATTGTTAAAGGATTTGGAGGTGTTAATAACGCTTCAACCTCTTTTGACTATACTCACTACTATATTAAATCAAGTTCTAAAAACATGAACAAGTCTTTGGAACTTTTTGCAGAACTAATGCAAAATTTAACCCTCAAAGATGAAGAGTTTCAACCAGAACGAGATGTTGTTGCAGAAGAGCGACGATGGCGTACAGATAATAACCCTATGGGATATTTACAGTTTAGACTATTTAATAACAGTTATATGTATCACCCTTATCACTGGACACCAATTGGATTTATGAGTGATATTCAAAACTGGACAATTGAAGACATTAAAGAGTTTCATAGTACATACTATCAACCAAAAAATGCCATTGTTATTGTTGCTGGGGATATGACAAAAGAGGAAATCTTTAAAAAGACTAAAAAATATTTTAAAGCAATTAAAAATAGAAAAGAGATTCCTGAAAAAATCCATATGGTTGAACCAAAACAAGATGGTGCAAAACGTGTGACAATTGAGAGAGACTCACAAGTTGAGATGCTAGCAATCTCTTACCATATTCCAAATTTTGAGCATAAAGACCAAGTAGCACTTTCAGCACTTAGTGAACTATTAAGTTCTGGAAAAAGTTCAATTCTACAAGAAGAGCTTGTGGATAAAAAGAAGTTAGTCAACTCTATTTACGCCTATAATATGGAGCTAAAAGACCCAGGTGTTTTTCTTTTTGTTGCTGTTTGTAATGAAGGAATTAAAGCACAAGATGTTGAAAAAGAAATTCTTAACATTATTAACACATTAAAACAAGGTAAAGTATCTAAAAAAGAGTTAGATAAAATAAAGATAAATACCAAAGCAGATTTTATTTTCTCATTGGAGAGTTCAAGTTCTGTTGCTAATCTTTATGGTTCATATTTTGTAAGGGATAATATTAAACCACTATTCTCTTATGAAGAGGATATTCAAAAATTAAAACCGAAAGATTTAGTCAAAGTTGCAAAAAAATATTTAAAACAGAGCAACTCAACAACAGTGATATTAAAAAAGGAACAATAAACTATGATAAATTGTAATACAAGTATTAAAGGAAGCATATGAATACAATTACTGGAGCAATGACAGCACTCATTACACCATTCAAAGATGGTAAACTAGATACTGCTTGCTATGAAAAATTAATAAAAAGACAAATTGAACAAGGTATGGATGCTGTTGTACCAGTAGGAACAACAGGAGAAAGCGCAACATTAAGCCATGCTGAGCATAAAGAGTGTATTGAAATCGCTGTTGCAACATGTAAAGGTACTAATGTTAAAGTAATTGCAGGTGCAGGTTCAAATGCAACACATGAAGCGTGTGATATTGCTAAACATGCACAAAACGTTGGTGCAGACGGTCTTTTATCAGTAGCTCCTTACTACAATAAACCTTCACAAGAAGGATTATACCAACACTATAAAGCAATTGCCCAGTCTGTTGAGATTCCTTTTATGATTTATAATGTTCCAGGAAGAACAGGTGTTGATATTGAAGCAAATACTGCTATTCGACTTTTTGATGATGTTGAAAATATTTATGCCATCAAAGAAGCAACAGGTTCATTAGAGCGTGCTATTGAAATCAATTCACAACGACCAGATTTTTGTGTAATTTCTGGTGATGATGCTATTGATTTTCCAATGCTTGCAAATGGTGGTAAAGGAATCATCTCTGTAACATCTAACTTACTTCCAAACTATAAAAGTAAATTAGTACATGCAGCTATGAGTGGTGATTATGACACAGCACGAGCAATTAACAATGAATTATATGCACTGAACAAAACACTTTTTGTTGAAGCAAATCCAATTCCAATTAAAGCTATTATGTATTTAGCTGGATTAATGGATACATTAGAGTATAGGTTACCATTGACTCCTCCAAGCAGTGAGACAATGAAAAAATTAGAAAACGTATTAAAAAATTATGAGGTGAAAAAGTAATGAAGGGGAAGACATTAGTAATTTCAGGGGCAACTAAAGGTATTGGTCGAGCAACAGCTTATCGATTTGCAAAAGAGGGAATCAATGTAGCATTTACATATAACTCAAATGAGCAAATTGCACAAGAGATGGTTGAAGATTTAGAATCAACTTATGGTATTAAAGCACGATGTTATCCATTTAATATCTTAGAACCAGAGACATATAAAGAACTTTTTAAAAAAATAGATGAAGATTTTGATACTGTTGATTACTTCATCTCAAATGCAATGATTTATGGACGAGCAGTTGTTGGTGGATACGGTAAATTTATGAAATTAAAACCACGTGGATTAAACAACATCTATACTGCAACAGTAAATGCTTTTGTTTGTGGTGCACAACAAGCAGCAAAAAGAATGCAAAAACAAGGAAATGGTGGAGCAATTGTTTCATTAAGTTCTACAGGAAATCTTGTTTATATTGAAAACTATTCAGGTCATGGAACAAATAAAGCAGCCGTTGAAGCAATGGTACGATACGCAGCAACAGAACTTGGAGAGCATGGTATTCGAGTTAATGCAGTTTCTGGTGGACCAATCGAGACTGACGCACTTAGAGCCTTTACAAACTATGAAGAAGTAAAAGAGAAAACAGCTGAGTTATCGCCATTAAATAGAATGGGGCAACCAACAGACTTAGCAAGTGCGTGTTACTGGTTATGTACACAGGAAGCTTCATGGGTTACAGGGCATACTCTTATTGTTGATGGTGGAACAACCTTCAAATAATGAATAAAGCCTTAAACTTTCCAAACATCCTAGCGCTTTTTCGCATAGCATTAGCTCCACTAATGCTATGGTTTTTAGTAGATAGAAACAACACTTTTTTTGCTTCATGGCATCCCTCTTGGCTTGACTATTTTGCAGGACTTATTTTTGTTATCGCTTCAGTAACTGATTTTTTTGATGGTTTTATTGCACGAAGCTGGAATCAAATGACAAAGCTTGGTGGAATTTTAGACCCCCTTGCAGACAAAATGCTCATGCTTGCAGGTTTTTTAGGTCTTATGGTGATTGATAGGGCTTCAGCTTGGGCTGTCTTTCTTATTCTCTCGCGAGAATTTTTCATTACTGGGCTTCGTGTAGTTGCCGTTAGTGAAGGTAAAGATGTCGCATCAACCTTAAGCGGAAAAGTTAAAACCGTAGTTCAAATGATTGCTATTGGGTTTTTAATCATGAACTGGCCATTTGCAACAGAACTTTTATGGTTAGCTGTTATTTTAACACTGTATTCAGGATACGAATACATCAGAGATTATTTTAAAAATTAAAGGTTTTTTTTGGGTACGATTACTTTTTTACTTGTCCTATCTTTTTTAGTATTTTTTCATGAGCTAGGACACTTTATTGCGGCACGTTACTTTGGCGTAACAGTACACGTTTTCTCTATTGGTTTTGGAAAACAACTCTATTCTAAACAATGGCGTGGTACCAC
>CAZIES010000068.1:0-11673 GCA_964538295.1 uncultured Arcobacter sp.
ATTGTAGGAATGCCAGATGGTAGTGAGTATATCGAAGAAGATATCACTGCTGATTTAGATAACTATGAAAATGTAGGACAAATTTTAGCACAAACCTTTATTGACCAAGGGGCAAAGGAGCTTCTAGAAAGAGCTGAAAAAGTAGCTTTCAAATAATAAATCATAGCTTCGATTCATCTTCGGCGTTCGAAGGTGAATTTTAGCGCAGTTATTTACTCATGTAAGCTCCTTTACTAAAATTACCTTCTGCCTTGAATCTAAATCAAATCTATGATTTATTAGGTATTATAAACTTTTTGATTCTTCAATTCACAACTTCTTTTTTTCTTTTTAATTCTTACTAAAATGCTAGACTTTTGTTATGATTTTAATGTATTATTATTCTATAAAATTTAAAGAACAACAAGTTGTTCTCTTTAGGTTTTTGCTTCTTTTTAACAAAATTTATTTTTGTGATAAAAAAGAAGACAAATAATATTAATGGTTCCCTTTTTGTTGGGAACAATAAAAAGGAATAGAATGAGAATTAAAGCAGAAGATGCACTATTTTGTTTAGTTGATGTACAAGAGAGACTTTACCCTCATATGGCAAATAAAGAGTTGATTGAACAGAACTTAGTTACTTTAGTTAAAGGTTTACGATTACACGAGATTCCATTTATTGTTAATGAGCAGTATAAAAAAGGAATTGGTGAGACTATTCCAGCCCTAAGAGAGCTTGTAGACTCTGACCCTCACTTTGAAAAGACAACTTTTTCGTGTTGTCAAAATGAACCTACAATGGAAGCAATTAAAGCTGCTGGTAAAAAAGTAGTTATTGTTGCAGGTATTGAAACACACGTTTGTGTTTTACAAACATGTTTAGATTTACTTGAAGCTGGTTTGCAACCAGTATTAGTAACTGATTGTGTTTCATCACGAACAGAATATAATACAATTATGGCAGTAGAGAGACTTGTGCAAGCGGGTGTTATTCCAACTACCTATGAGTCGCTTTTATTTGAACTAACTGTAAATGCAAAGAGCCCAGTTTTCAAACAAATTTCACAGCTAGTGAAGTAAGAAATAATTTTTATTATAAAGAGAATGTAAAGTTCTCTTTATATAAAATAAGTTCATATAGCTTTAAAGGAGTTGTTATGAACTTTTTAAAAATAATCCTGCTAAGTTTTCTTTTTCCCCTTTGTGTTTTTGCTATAGATAATGAGTATTGGTTAGTGAGCGAATATGAAAAAGCATTTAAAAATCAACAAGAACTCACTCAAGATTTTAATGATTTAGTTCAAAATAATGCTATTCGTATTAATAAAAAGCAAAAAAAACCAGTAAAAATTATGATGGTTTATCCAGGAAATCAAATCTCTGATTACTGGAGGCGAAGTAAACTCTCCTTTACTAAACGTCTTGATGAACTCAATGTTCAATATGAATTGATTGATTATTTTACAAAACCTGCTGCACTTAAAGAACAGTCAAAACAATTACTTAAAGCATTAAAAAATGATACAGACTACTTGGTGTTTACTTTAGATATCAAAAAACATTCTAAGTTTATCGAGCGTCTTTTAAGTAAGAAAAAACCAAAACTTATTTTACAAAATATTACTACTCCTTTAAAACGATGGAGTAAGAAACAACCTTTTTTATATGTTGGTTTTGATCATGTAATTGGAAGTAAAATGTTAGCTGATTACTATTTAGAAAAAACTAATAAAGAGGGTAAATATGCGGTTCTTTTTGGTACAAATGGTTATGTTAGTGCCATGCGAGGTAATGAGTTTATTAATTATGTAAAATCAAAAAGTAAATTAGAGTTAGTAGATTCATATTATACAAACTTTAATAAAGAAAAAGCGATGGTAGCAACGCGTGAAATATTAGATACGCATAAAGATTTAAAATTTATTTATGCGTGTTCTACTGATATTGCCTTAGGTGCGATTGAGGTGATCAAAGAACGTAATTTAATGGGTAAAATAATGGTTAATGGTTGGGGTGGAGGAAGTAGTGAATTAGCTTCTATAGAAGCCAATGAACTTGATATTACCGTTATGCGTATGAATGATGATAATGGTGTAGCTATGGCAGAAGCAATTAAGTTAGAACTTGAGGGTAATACAAATAAAGTACCTCAAATTTATTCTGGTGATTTTCAACTTGTTAAACAAGGTGAAGATAAAAAACGATTACAAATGTATAAAGATAGGGCGTTTAGGTACACTAAATAATGAAAAAATCCTATCCTATATCGGTTATATTTAGTGCAATTGTATTGCCAATTTTTTTATTGTTGATTTTGCCAATAAGCTATTTTTCATTTAATAGTTTCGAAAAATCTTTGCATGAAAATATAGCTAATTATGTGAAACAAATAGAAAATAACAGTGCGATTTTAATAGAACAAGAGGTTTTTGTCTTAGATAATTTAGCCTTAGAGTTATCAACAATTATTGCCAATTTAAAAAGTGATAAAATTGACAACCTCTCTATGCATAATGATACTGCATATAATGAAGTGGATCTTTTTTTTATTCAAAAAGGAAGAAAGCTCATTAATAATAGTACCTCTTTATTTGATACAGATACCATTATTGAAAACTTGCTAACCCAGCAGAGTAATAAAAAACAGTGTCTTTATCAAGTTGTGATTGATAATGAAAGCTTTGCTATTCTTTTAAGCTCAAGTCGTATTATTAATACACAAACAGGAAGAGTTGAGGGTACGGTTTATGTGGGTAAAATATTAAATGATAATTTTAGTTTGTTAAAACATATAAAGGAGAAGGTTGATTTAATGGGTGTCTCTTTTTATGTGAATAATTCAATGATTGCCTCAACCTACCAAAAAGAGAATCATCATTATAAAGTGAGTTATCAATTTGCTAATAAGCGTAAAGCTAATGGGGTCTTACATGAGGAAAATTTTTTATACTCTCAAATAGAGTTAAGCTGTAATGAGATTGATAGTGGTATTTATCTTTTACCTGTGTTAGATGGTACAAAGTTTGAAGAGTTAAAAGCTAATTTTGATAAGCAGATTATTATTCTGCTGAGCTTCTTTGTGATAATTGGTTTCTTCTCCTATATCTTAGTAAATCGTTTTGTTATTGGTCCTATGCATACTTTATTGGATTTTGCACAGGAGATTAAAGAGAAAAAGAATCAAACTTATACAAAAACAATTATTTCTGAATATAATACTTTAGGTGAAGGATTAGAGGATATTATTTCTCAACTGCGCGATGTAAAAGAGCGATACTCTTTAGCTGTTGATGGAACACAAGAGGGACTTTGGGATTGGAATATTAATGAAAACAAGATTTATTTTTCTAATCGTTGTAAAGAGATAATTGGTTATAAACCTGATGAGATTGAGTTAACTCTTAATTTGTGGGCTCAAAGGTTATATGAAGAAGATAAAAAACGTGTTGACAGAAGTTTAATTGCCCATTTAAAACAAGAAATTCCTTATTTTGAAGATGAGTTTAGAATTAAGTGTAAGAATGGTAGGTTTAAATGGTTAAAGGTTCGAGCCAAAGCACTTTTTGAAAATGATAGGGCCTATCGTATGGTAGGGTTTTATACTGATATAGATCCTCTTAAAAAGCTTGAAGAAGAAAATCTTCAAAAAGAGGCGTATATTTTAGAACAATCTAAAATGACAGCAATGACAGATATGCTAAGTAATATTGCCCATCAATGGCGTCAACCTTTAAGTGTCATTACCACTGTTGTTTCAGGTATTAAAGTAACGTTAGAGTTAGACTTGTTTGATAAAGAGGATATTATTAGAGATTTGGATACAGTTAGTAATACTTCACAAAAACTTTCGCGTACTATAGATAGTTTTAAAGATACTTATGAGTTTGGGCATAAAAAAGAGGACTTTAATATAAAAGAGCTGATTATTAATAATATTGATATTTTAAAACCTGCTTTTAGTTATGAAAATATCGAGGTTATTGTTGAGGCACAAGATATTGAGTATTATGGATATAAAGATGAACTGCTATTGATTATGAATAAAGTTATTCAAAATGCTAAGGAAGCAATTATAAATCATCAAATAAAGGATGGTTTGATTTTTATTGAGCTTCAAAAAGAAGATAAAGATGTCCATTTGAAAATTTATGATAATGGTTTAGGAATTGATAAAAATATTCAACCAAAAATTTTTGAACCATACTTTACAACAAAACATAAAGCTCAAGGTATTGGATTAAGCCTTTATATGGCAAAAAATGTAATGCTTAAGTACTTTTTGGGAAATTTGACTTTTAAAAACAAAGCGTTTACGTATAAAAATAAAGAGTATAAAGGAACAGAATTTACAATCACTTTTCCAATTGATAATAAATAAAAAAAGGGGTAAAGTAAAGATGCCTTACCCCTTTTTGTAGTTTTATAGTTAGTAGCTTTTAATCCATTGTTCCTGCAGGAACATGAACATTTCCATCCATGATAATTCTTGCACTTCTAGACATAGAAGCTTTTTCTACAACATATTTTTCATCATCTTTAGAGATTGTAGCTCCTACTTTAATGGCACCACTTGGGTGTCCAAATGTTACCGTATCTCGCTCACCACCACCAGCAGCAAGGTTTACAAGTGTTCCTGGAATTGAACCTGCAACTCCAATTGCAACTGAAGCAGTTCCCATCATTGCATGGTGAAGTTGTTGCATAGATAATGCTCTTACATGTAAGTCCATTTCATCTGCTTTTACATTTTTACCTGATGAAGTGATGAAGTCTTGTGCAGGAGAAACAAATGCAATTTTTGGCGTGTGTTGTTGAGTCTGTGCATCTTCTGGGCTTTTCATAACACCCATTTTAAGTGCTCCAGCAATTCTAATTTTTTCAAATTTTTCCAATGCCGCAGTATCAGAGTTGATATCACCTTGAAGTTCAGTTCCTGTGTATCCAATTTCATCAGCATTTACAAATACAGTTGGAATACCAGCAGTAATCATAGTTGCCTTAAGTGTACCTACTCCTTCAACTTCTAAATCATCCACTAAGTTTCCTGTAGGGAATAACTCTTCGCTAGGATCAACAGGTTCAACGAATTCTAATACGATTTCTTCAGCTGGGAATGCAACACCGTCAATTTCATAGTCACCCATCTCTTTAACGACACCGTTTTCCATTTTCACGTAACATAGAATTGTTTTTTTGATGTTTGCTTGCCAGATTCTTACACAACATACGCCATTTTCAGGCACATTGTCTACTAACCCTTCAGTAATCGCAAATGGTCCAACTGCGCTTGATAAGTTTCCACAGTTTCCACTCATATCAACGAAATCTTTATCAATTGCAACTTGGCAGAAGTAGTAATCTACATCGTGATTAGGTACGTCAGATTTTCCAACTAAAATGGCTTTTGAAGTTGATGAAGAAGCTCCACCCATTCCATCCATCTGTTTTTTATAAACATCTGGAGAACCTACGATTCTTTGTAATAATTTATCTCTTTTTGCGCCATCTTCTTGTGCCTCTTTTGGTAAATCAGCGATATTAAAAAATGTTCCTTTAGAAGTTCCACCTCTCATATAAGTTGCTTTAACTTTAAATTGTGGTTGATAAGACATTATATTTCCTTGTGATTTTTAGTATTAAATAGTCTATAAAAAAATCTTTTGATTGTTTTACAGGCCTTTAAAAAACAAAGGGGCAGTGAAGCCCCTTTATGAATAATTATTGTAGGATTTAATTAGTTACCTGCAATAACATCTTTAGCGAATTTTTGTAAGATTCCACCCGCTTTGTAAACTTCAACTTCTGCAGAAGTATCTAATCTACAAAGAACTGTGAACTCTACTTTTTCACCATTTGCTCGAGTCATAACTACTGTTAAGTCACATCTTGGAGTGATGTCACCAACGATATCAAATGTTTCAGTACCATCAATCGCGTAAGTGTGTCGTGTTTCACCCTCTTTAAATTGTGTTGGAAGAACACCCATACCAACTAAGTTAGTTCGGTGAATTCTCTCAATTGATTCAGCAATAAGTACTTCAACACCAGCAAGTCTAACACCTTTTGCTGCCCAGTCTCTTGAAGACCCTTGACCATAGTTAGTACCTGCAACAATGATTAGTGGTTGTTTTCTTTGAGTATATGTCTCAATCGCTTCCCACATTCTAGATTCAGTACCTTCTGGCATGATTTTTGTTAATGAACCTTGTTTAGTTTCACCGTTTTCATCTTTAACCATTTCATTAAATAGTTTTGGATTTGCTAAAGTGGCTCTACTTGCTGTATGGTGATCCCCTCTATGCGTAGCATATGAGTTAAGATCTTCAACAGGAAGACCTTTAGAGATACAATACTCACCTGAAGCAGATGTTGGTAAAATCGCATTTGAAGGCGATAAGTGGTCTGTTGTAATGTTATCTGGGAATACACCTAATGGTCTCATACCTTTAAGTGCTGGCATAGACATGTACTCATCTTCCCAGTATGGTGGTTTATTAATATATGTTGATTGAGTATTCCAGTTATAGAATGGGTCAACTTTAATATCACCAAGTGGATTTCGTGCAAACATTGGGTCATAAATTTCACCGAACATTTCAGGTTTAACAGCAGATTTTTCAATAGCATCGATTTCAGCATCTGATGGCCATAAATCTTTTAAGGTAATAGCGTTACCATCTTTATCTGTTCCTAAAGCATCATTTTCAATATCAAATCGAATTGTTCCTGTTAAGGCATAAGCAACTACTAATGGAGGTGAAGCTAAGAATGCTTCTTTTACGTATGGATGAATTCGTCCATCAAAGTTTCTGTTACCAGAAAGTACAGCTGTTGAATAAATATCATTATCAACTACTTCTTTTTGAATAGCTGGGTCTAATGCACCTGACATACCGTTACATGTAGTACATGCAAAACCAACAATACCAAATCCTAGTTTTTCAAGCTCTGGTAATAGACCTGCTTCTTGTAAGTACATCTCAGCTACTTTTGAACCTGGTGCTAATGAAGTTTTAACCCATGGTTTTCTTGTTAATCCAAGCTCATTTGCTTTTTTAGCCACTAAACCTGCTGCAATAACGTTTCTAGGGTTTGAAGTATTTGTACATGAAGTAATCGCTGCAATTAAAATACCACCGTCTGGAATTTTGCTTTCATCTTGACTCCACTCTCCAAGAATACCTTCATCTTTAAGTGTTGAAGTAGGTACTAACTTATGAGGTTTAGATGGACCTGCTAATGATCGTGTAACATCAGATAAATTAAACTGAATTGTTCTTGCATAAGTAGCTTCTTCAAATTGGTCAGCCCATAATCCGTTTGCTTTAGCATACGCTTCAACTAATTTAACTTGCTCAGAATCACGTCCCGTTACTGTTAAATAATCAATAGTTTTATCATCAATAGCGAACATACCTGCACTTGCACCATACTCAGGAGTCATATTTGCAATAGTAGCTCTATCACCTAAGTTAAGGTATTGAATACCAGAACCATAGAACTCTAAGTAAGCAGAAATAACATTATTTTCTCGTAAGAATGAAGTCATTGCTAATGCAATATCCGTTGCAGTGATACCTTCAGCTCGCTCCCCTACAATTTCAACACCAATGATTTCAGGAACTCTCATGTATGAAGGGTTACCTAACATTACGTTTTCAGCTTCTAATCCTCCAACACCAACAGCAATAACACCAAGTGCATCAACGTGTGGAGTGTGTGAGTCAGTACCAACTAGTGTATCAGGAGATGCAATACCATCAATATTGTGAACAACAGGAGACATTTTCTCTAAGTTGATTTGGTGCATAATACCATTTCCTGGAGGAATAACATCTACATTATCAAATGCTTCTTTAGTCCAGTTAATGAAGTGGAATCTATCTGCATTTCTTCTATCTTCGATATCTCTATTCTTTTGGAATGCATCTGGGTCAAATCCACCACACTCAACAGCTGAAGAGTGGTCAACGATTAATTGAGTAGGAACTACTGGGTTAACTTTTTGTGGGTCTCCACCTTCTTTAGCAATTGCTTCTCTTAAACCTGCAAGGTCAACAAAAGCTGTAAGACCAAGAATATCGTGACAGATTACACGTGATGGGAACCAAGGGAAATCTTTGTCTGTTCTTTTTTCAATTAATTGAATAAGTGAATCTTTTAAGTCAGCACTTGGACACTTTCTAATTAAGTTCTCTGCTAATACTCTGGAAGTGTAGTTAAGCTTTTCAAAAGAGCCAGGAGTAATATCTTCAACAGCAGCTTTTACATCATAAAAGCTTGTATCAAAACCTTCTAATTTCTTAAGATATTTTTCATTTGTCATTTTTATATCCATTTTTTTTTAATTTGTTTGCCGCCAGTGAACAATTTTATTTGTAATATATTTATCCACTGTTTGTGGCACTAGTAGCACATCTTTACGTTAGCTTCACTCTATGAGGCTAACGTAAAATCGTATTAGTTTAGTAGTATACCCGCAAGGGGCAGATAAGAAAGTTCTTATCTGTCTTGGATTTCTACGAAATCTCTTGGTTCAACACCAGTGTACTCAGAACCAGGTCTGATAATTCTGTTGTTTGCTCTTTGTTCAAATGCGTGAGCAGCCCATCCAGCAGCTCTTGACATAATGAATAATGGAGTATAGTAAAGTCTCTCAATTTGCATGTAGTGGTAAATTAATCCACCGAAGAAATCGATATTATCTGGAAGACCTTTTTCAGCTTTAACTTTGTCTCTTACTGCGTGTGCAATATCGAATAATTTAGGATCAGAAGTTGGTAACTCTTTTAATTCGTTAGCTAAGTCAAATCCAATAGGAGATCTTGGGTCTACTTCTCGGTATACTCTGTGTCCGAATCCCATGATTTTTTCTTTTCTAGCGAACAGTTTATCTACTTCAGATAATGCGTGGTCAACTGAATCAAAACCAAGTACAAATTTAATTGCAACTTCGTTTGCACCACCATGTAAGTGACCTTTTAATGTACCAATACCTGTAGTCATACAAGAGTAGATATCAGATAATGTTGAAGCTGTAATTCTGTTAGCGAATGTAGAAGCATTAAACTCATGCTCTGCATATAAAGTTAACATAGCGTTCATTGCTTTAACTTCAACATCTAAAGGTTTTTCTTCTTTTAATCTTTCAACAATGTATCCAGCAATAGTAGTTTCATCAGATTTTAACTCAACTTCTTTACCGTTTACATGCCAGTGGTGCCAATAAACTAAGAATGATGGGAATGCACCTAACATTCTTAAAATTTTGTCCATTTGGTCAGAGAAATCTTCTGCTTCTGGTTCAATACACCCTAAAGCTGAAGTTGCAGTTCTCATAACATCCATTGGGTGTGATGAAGCTGGAATTGCTTTTAATACATCTTTAACACCTTGAGGAAGGTCTCTTCCTGCTTGGATAGTTTTCATTAACTCATCTTTTTGAGCTTGAGTTGGTAATTCACCTTCTAATAATAAATATGCAACCTCTTCAAAATCACATTTTAATGCTAAGTCTGCAATATCATAACCTCTATAGTTAAGACCATTCCCTAATCCACAAGTACAAATTGCTGATTCACCAGCGATAATTCCTGCTAATCCTGCCATTTTAATTCTCCCTTTTTTTAGTGTTGTTATTTATTTAGATTTACCTTGAGCAAATAATGCATCCATCTTTTGCTCATAGTCATGATATCCTAACATATCATACAGTTCCATTCTTGTTTGCATTGTATCGATTGACCCAGATTGAGTACCATTGTCTCTTAAATCTTGGTATACATTTAATGCAGCTTTATTCATCGCTCTAAATGCTGATAATGGATAAAGTACCATATCAATTCCAACTGAACCTAGCTCTTCAGTTGTAAATAATGGTGTAGCTCCAAACTCGGTAATATTTGCTAATACTGGCACACTCATTTGCTCAGTAAACTCTTTATACTCTTTTAAAGTATGAACAGCTTCAGCAAAAATTGCATCTGCTCCCGCTTCAACATATGCTTTTGCTCTTGCAACTGCAGCTTCTTGCCCTTCACTTGCATGTGCATCAGTTCTAGCAATAATATAGAAATCTGGATCTAATTCCATTTTAGCATCAACAGCTGCTCTAATTCTATCACACATTTCCTCAGTTGAAACTAACTCTTTGTTTGGTCGGTGTCCACATCTTTTTGCAGCAACTTGATCTTCAATATGTAATCCAGCAGCTCCAGATCGGATAAATTCTTTAACAGTACGTGCTACGTTAAATGCGTGTCCCCACCCTGTATCAGCGTCTACAATTAATGGAGTATCACAAATAGAAGTAACCCTTCTAATATCAATACAAACATCCTCAATCATTGTCATACCTAAGTCTGGTAATCCGTAAGATGCGTTTGCAATTCCTCCACCTGAAAGGTAAATTGCTTTATAACCTACTCTTGTAGCTTGTAATGCTTGGTAAGCATTAATTGTTCCTACAATTTGTAGTGGTGATTCTTCTTTAAGTGCTTCTCTAAATTTTTTTCCTGCGCTCATAGTTCCTCCTATTAAATTTTAAGTGCGTCTTTAAAACATCAACAACTAATTATGTCAATGAAATTTCGTATAACCATTATACAAGATAAGCAACTAAGTGTATTGTATAATTTTTGGAAAAGAAAACGCAATATTTTTACTGAATATTTTTTTTTGTACAATATTTGTTTTTATGCTAAATAAGTGTACAATATGTGTAAAGTTTTGCTTAAGGATGAATCATATGTCGTTTAAAACAGGAATAGATAAAGTAATAGAAATCTATAAAAGATCAAATCTAAGTATATCAAAATTTTCTTCATTAATTCAAAAAGATAGAAGAACAGTGACCTCTTGGGTAGACAAGATTACCGATATAGAGCCTAGTGATGATGTGAAAAGTAGAATATGTCAACTTTTTAGATATCCTGATTATATTTGGGAAGATGGATGTAGTGATGAAGAGTTTATTAAGTCAATTACTCAAATACCTCAAAAAGAGGTTCGAATTATTGACGAAGACTATTTAGGACGTCTAGAATATATCATTGATATGGAAGCTAACCGAAGATTTGTTATCCAAGCACAGTTTCCTGGACCAATGTATAGGGATACAGCTGTACAAAAAGTGTACAGAACTAAGACAGGAAAAGATATCGAAGATTTAAAACAAGCAAGAATTGATCAAATGTTACGATATGACTATGATACGACGGAATGGTACTCGATTAAATCTGTTTTATCTTTCTGTTTTGCAAGCATCGGAAACTTCTATACAAGAGACGAAAAAATCAAGATTTTAGAGCTGATTTATGAGCTCTTTAATAACAACTATAATAAGAAATTGTTTCTTTTTGACTCATTTTCGCGAAAAATTTATGGAATGGAAACAACCTACATCTCAATCAACGTAAAACAGAAGATTTTATTCTTTAAATCACCAATTGAGTCTGTATTTATTGAGATTAGAAATAAGAATTTAGTTGAACGAATGCATAAATATTATAGTTCACCAATTGAAGCACCAAGCCACGTTAATTTTTTGGAATCAGTTAAGATTATTAAAATTTTACAAGAGGCATTAAAGTATAACAATACCCTAGCACAAGCCTATGAGACTATTAATCGAACGACAGATTATGGGGAGTTGTTTTATCATAACTTGAGCCTAGATATCCAAAAAGATGT
>CAZIES010000068.1:11773-14269 GCA_964538295.1 uncultured Arcobacter sp.
AATTGTCAGCAAGTAAAGAACACCTCTTACAAGTCACTTTTAATGAAATATATGAAAATGGGTACTATTCCACTTCTGTAGATAAGATACTTAAAAAAGCACAGATGAACAAAGGGAGTATGTATCACTTTTTTAAATCAAAAAAAGAGTTAGTCTTAGCTGTGATTGATGCCCATGTTTATAACTATATTGATAAAAAATATAGTGCTATTTTAGATACGGATAAAAACTACATTGATTCTATTTTCAAAGTTTTATACAATAAGAACTCCTTTAACTTTATTTATGGTTGTCGATTGAACTCTTTAGTTCAAGAGCTTTCTCATCAAGATGCTGATTTTAAAGCAGCCTTGGAAAAGGTCTATTACCGTTTTGAAGAAATCTTTAAAGAGGTTTTACAAAAAGCGATTGATGCAGGTGAGATTCAACATCCTGATATTAACCAATTAGCAGTTTATACAGTAGCTTCCATTGAAGGGTGTCTTTCAACTGCCCAAAAGTCTCAAAATGGTGATATTTATTGTGATTGTATTGGGCAATTGGAATATTACTTTAAACAATTAAAACCTTAGAAACCCTATAAAAACGCAACTTTATCTATAAACTAGACTAAATAGTCAAAAAATTTAAAAATTTCTTTCAAAACCTCTTGACTAACTAGTCAATATTTGTTATAATTTTCTTGACCAATTAGTCAAGGTTTCTACTCCTTTCTAAAAATTGACTGATTAGTCAAAAAAATATAAGGAGATAAAAGATGAAACGTTTATTAGGTCTTGCAATTTACAGTTTATCAGCTGCAACATTAATTGTAATGATGTTTGCTGAAACGACTATATAATAAGTGTTAAATCTACTTCTTCGTAAGTCCTGCAAAGAAAAGTGGATGTTGTTTTAGTTTTGTAGGTAATAAACTTCTTAATAAATTTGTTGTTTCAACCTATTTTATAGGATCAAATTAAAGAGAATTTTAAAATACATAAACCTGTGCGGGACTTTTTAAGTAGCTATTAAATTGATAGCTACTTTTTTTATCTCTAAAGAAAATGGATAACATACTTAATTATTACCTTCTTTTCTACTTCCTTTTGATTTTATTATAAAAGAGACACTCTTAATAAAACCTATGCTACTATCCAAGCATGAATAATAAGCATACAATTTTAAAAGAACAGTTTGGGCATGATAGCTTTCGTAGTTTTCAAGAAGAGGTTATTGATGCTATTTTAGGGCATCAAGATGTTTTGACTATTTTACCCACAGGTGGTGGAAAGTCTTTATGTTATCAGCTTCCAACGCTTCTTATGACGGGGATAACGGTTGTTATTTCTCCTTTGATTGCTTTAATGCAAGATCAAATCAAAGCTCTTAATGAACTTGATATTAGTGCGGCTATGATAAACTCTTTGCAAAGTAATGAACAAAATAGTCAAACTTTGCAAGCGCTTTTAAAAGGTCAGCTTAAATTTCTTTATGTGGCTCCCGAGCGCTTTACTTCTAATGAATTTATTCAAAGTTTACAGCAAATTAATATCAACTATTTTGTAATTGATGAAGCGCACTGTGTAAGTGCTTGGGGACATGAGTTTAGAGCAGAGTACCGTAATTTGCATAGACTTAAAAACTATTTTCCAAATACAACAATTGCTGCATTTACAGCAACAGCAACAAAAAAAGTTGAAGCTGATATTGCTCAAAGTTTACATCTTGCTAATGCACGACACTTTAGAGCAAAAACAAAACGAGATAATTTAAATATTTGTTGTGAACCTCGTATATCAAATGGTAAAAATCAGATTTTGAACTTTTTAAAATCTCATCAAGGATTGTGTGGAATTATCTATACCTTTACTCGAAAAGAGGCTGAAAGTATTGCCTCTTATTTACAAGAGAATAATTATAGAGCAAAAGCGTATCATGCCGGGCTTTCAAATGAAGTCAAATATGACGTATTTGAAGATTTTGTTTATGAAAAAATAGATATTGTTGTAGCAACTATTGCTTTTGGTATGGGAATTGATAAATCTAATATTCGTTTTGTTTTACATACATCCATGCCAAAAACCTTAGAAAACTATTATCAAGAGATAGGTCGAGCTGGACGCGATGGTGAGATGTCTTATACTTATTTACTCTACTCAAAATCAGATGAAGTTAAACGTAAAATACAAATTGAAGAAGCTTTGGATGATGGTTATAAAAAAACTTCGTTAGAAAAATTAGAATCCATGTATCGATACTGCGTTTCAAATCAGTGCCGTCATAAACTTATTGCTGCATATTTTGAAGATGAAATAGAAGAGTGTAATACTTTGTGTGATAGTTGTACTAAAGGGGAAGTAGAACAAGTGGATGTGAGTGTCGATGCACAAAAACTACTCTCTACTATCTTTAGAACTGAACAACGATTTGGTTTAAATCATATTATTGATGTGTTACGAGGTTCTAAAAATCAAAAGCTTTTAGAGTTTGGGCATGAAAAATTAAGTGTTTATA
>CAZIES010000069.1:0-14094 GCA_964538295.1 uncultured Arcobacter sp.
GCTTCGCCTTTGACAACCGGCAGTTGTTTTTGCGAACTTTTTTCAATAAAAAAGTAGAAAGAGAGAAGAGGTAATCCTCTTTTCGATAAAAAACCCAAATATATAAACTACTCTAATCTACAAACTAATAAAACTATAATCCCAACAATACGTATCAAAATAAAATATTTAGCTATCATTACAACAATGAAACCAACAAAAACAATCAATCTTTTTACTGATGGCAGTGTCAATCCACAATTAAAAATAGGATTTAGCTCATATTTACTCATTGAGAATTTAAATGAGAGTCATAAAAACCTACAAGAAAACATTCATTCAAAAAAATTTGAAAACACCTCTTCTACCAAACTTGAACTTGAAGGTTTACTTTGGGCTCTAAGTAGTATTAAAACACCTCAAGTAGAGATTAATATTTATACGGATTGCCAAAATATATTAACCTTAATAGATAGAAGAGACCGTCTTGAGCAGAATAATTATTTGACCAAAAAAGGAACGCTTGTAAAAAATGCTGAACTCTATAAAGCTTTTTATAAATGTATTGATAAACTATTGTGCCACTTTATAAAAGTAAAAGGGCATCAAAAAAGTGCCACAAAAAATGAAATTGATAAAATATTTACACTTGTCGATAAAACTTCCCGACAACAACTTCGTAACTTTATTTCTTCGATCAAACAAACTTAAAAAAACTTGAGACATAACTTAGACATACCATTTTATGGGGTTTTTAAAAACTTTACACTACTATTTCATCAAAATATTATGGACAAATGTTCATTTAAAGGAAATAGTATGAATGCTGTTATTATAGCAGTAACCATTATGGTACTTCTTTCACTTGTTAGGGTGAATATTGTTATTGCTTTAATTGTAGGAGCAATAAGTGGTGGACTTATTAGTGGAATGAGTCTCAATGAAACCGTTGAAGCTTTTAATAAAGGTCTTGGAAATGGAGCAACCATAGCTCTTAGTTATGCTATGTTAGGAACCTTTGCTGTTGCAATTTCAAAATCTGGAATTACTGACCTGTTATCAAACATGATTATTAACAAAGTCTCAAATAAAACAAATGCTATACAGACAATTTATGTGAAGTACACGGTTTTAGCCCTTATTTTAGCTGCTGCAATTTCATCGCAAAACTTAGTTCCTGTACATATTGCGTTTATTCCTATCTTAATTCCTCCTTTACTTCATGCTATGGCACAACTTCAAATAGATAGACGTCTTATTGCTTGTGTGATTACTTTTGGTTTAGTAGCAACGTATATGTTCTTACCCGTTGGTTTTGGTGGAATATTCTTAAATGAGATTTTGCTTAAAAATCTTGTACAAGGAGGACTTCAAGCAACCTCATCACAACTTCCAACAGCCATGGCATTTCCAGTATTTGGAATGTTCTGTGGACTTTTAATTGCCATGTTTATTACCTATCGAAAAAAACGTGTTTATAATATGGATGCTATTTTAGCTGTAGAATCAGAACAAAAAGAGATAAAACCTTTTTTTATTATTATCGCTCTTATCTCTATTGTGACTGCTTTAGGATTACAGCTTTATACCAATTCCATTATTTTAGGTTCCCTTGCAGGTTTTATTATATTTATTGTTGCAGGCGTTATCAAAGCAAATGAAACTCAAGACTTCTTTACCAAAGGACTTAAAATGATGGGTATGATTGGATTTATTATGATTGCAGCCAATGGCTTTGCTAGTGTTATAAATGCAACAGGCGAAGTACAAACTTTAGTACAATCGGTTGTGGATATTATTGGAGAAAATAAATCTTTAGCTGCACTTCTTATGCTTATTGTTGGGCTATTTATTACTATGGGAATTGGTTCATCATTCTCTACTATTCCTATTATTGCAGCTATTTACACACCACTTTGTATGCAATTAGACTTTTCAGTCATGGCAACCATCACACTTATAGGTACTGCAGCAGCCCTAGGAGATGCAGGAAGTCCAGCATCAGACTCAACACTAGGACCTACATCAGGTCTAAATGTTGATGGTCAACATGACCATATTTGGGATTCAGTTGTTCCAACATTTATTCATTACAATATTCCATTGATTTTTTTTGGATGGTTCGCAGCAATTTTTATATTCTAAATAAAAGAGTGTTTTATACACTCTTTTATTCTTACTCTTAACTCCTTTCAACAAAAAAGTCGTTAAAATAACTTCATGAAATTTACCAATGAACCTTTATATGAAATTTTTACTACCTTAAAAAAAGCATTAACATTACGTAATACGCATGAAACTATCGAATTTGAAGTACTCAATCCAGACCTTTGTGACTCCACTTATGCAGGTACTATTATCAACATAGATAAACAGGAGTATATTTATAGGGGTTTAAAAGCCTATAATGACCTCTGTGAGCTCTTAAACTGTAAAATGCTACTACCAGTGCCAAAAGAAGAAAAAACTGTTTTAATGCGCTTTAAAAAGCTTAATAGTAAAGAGAGTTTTCACCTAAGTGAAGATTCCACAGAAAAGTATGGTACCACTTCCCATTTTTCTAAAATAGAAAAAAATGAAGAGCCTGCATTTTTAGCACACTATGTTAAGGCATTAGAAAACGTCAAAATAGATTCTAGATTACGCATTTTAAACCTAGGAGTTAACACGGGAGAAGAGTTTAGAATCATTGAGCAAATAACATCAAACTTTAACATTCATGAACTTATAGGCATAGATTATTCTCATTCAGCTATCAACCAAGCCAAAAAGAATTTCTCTAATTCAAATATCACTTTTATCCAACATGATATTAATAATTTATCAACACTTAACCTAGGTGAGTTTGATTTAATTATCTCAATAGGAACACTACAAAGCTCCAATTTAGAGTTTAACCCACTTTTTATGTCAATTGTTCAAAACTATCTTAAAAAAGAGGGAGCAATGATACTTGGTTTTCCAAATTGTCGATGGGTTGATGGAGAGATGATTTATGGGGCAGAGGTTAAAAACTATAATTTCTCTGAACTAGGAAATCTTTATAAAGATGTTATGTTTTGTAAAAAATATCTGCAACAAAAAAAGTTTCGTGTGACGATTACAGGTAAAAACTATATCTTCTTAACAGCCACCTCTATTCGATAATAGGAGAATGTTCATTTATTATTCATTTTTTTACTATACTATTGTACAACACTATAAAAAAGAGGCGCGTTTATGAACAAAATTAAAATTTTATATGTCGATTCAAATAAAGAGTATGCCCACGAATTTCTTTCATACCTCCTTCAAAAAGCATATGATATTAAATATATTACCTCAATGAAAGATGCGTTAATAGAGTACTCTTTTCATAAACCACATATTCTCATCACTGACACTAACTTAGAAGATGGCAATGGAATTAATCTTATTAAAAAGGTACAAAAACTAAACAGTGATGTTAAAACCGTTATTCTTACAGACAATGCGCAAGAAGATCTCTTTTTAGAAGCAATCACACTCAAAATTGATAGTTTCTGTTTTAAGAAAAATAGCTTTGAATCCATTGCTAATAAACTCAGTAAATTTCAAATTTATGAAAAAGAAGAGCTTGCAACAAGCCATAACACCTCTATTGAATTTGACTTAGGTAAAAACTTTATCTATAAAGATAACTTTATTTTTGTTCCTGAAGATAAAACCATCAAACTTACTGCACAAGAAAACAGTTTATTAAAACTTCTAACCGAAGCTAAAGGAGCTTGTGTCCCTTATGAAACCATACAACATACACTCTCTAAAAACAGTAAAACTTCTATTGATACCTTACGAACGGTTATACGAAAAATTAGAAAAAAAACCTTTAATGATATTATCACCAATCAAAGTGGTATAGGCTACAAAGTTAACTATTTTATTAACAATGCTACAACAACTTTTAACTTGGATACCCTAATCAAACTTGATGCAAAACTACTAATTCTAAAAGGAGATGCTAAAAAAAATGAACTTTTAGCTTATCAACTCAATAAGTTTGGTCTTATATGTGAAAGTGCCTTTACCATCGCTCAAGCCAAAGAGTTGTTGCTTTACCAAAAATATGATTATATTATTACAGATTTAAATCTACCCGATGGAGAAGGTATTGATTTTATTCGTGATTTTGATGAGTTAAATAGTACCAAAGTTATTATACTTTCAAGCAGTAAGGATATTCACTATAAAGATTACCTCTATTTTCGAGGTATTTTAGATTATATTGTTGATATTGAAGATACTTCTTTACTCTCTGCAACAATTTATAAAACCATTTCAAAAGTTGAAAATAATACCAAGTTTAATAATATCTTAATTATTGAACAATCTAAAAAAATTTCTGAGCAAATCAAAGATTTACTACTACCTCGTAATTACCTTGTAGATATTTTAAATGACTTAGAACAAGCCTATGAACTTATTCAAACAAAAAAATATAGTTTGGTTATTTTAGATATTAATTATGAAAAATGTTTTGATTTAATTATCAATGTGAAAAGTAACATTCAAAAATCCCTTCCTTTTATTGTTTTATCGGATTCAAGTCGTACCTATTCAACAGTACGAGAAGCTTATACTAACGGTGCTTCAGAGTGCCTTCGTAAACCTATTTTTGCAGAAGAGTTTATCTTAAAAGTTGATCAACACGTTGAAGCTTCAAAACTTATCTTTGAGTTAACCGAACAAAAAAAGCTTTTAGAGGATTATAAAACCATTGTTGACCAATCAGCAATTATTTCTAAAACTGATCCAAAAGGTATTATCACTTATGTGAATCAAATTTTCTGTGATATTTCAGGGTATAGCAAGGAAGAACTTTTAGGTCGTCCTCACAATATCATTAGGCATCCAGATATTCATAAAGAAGTTTTCAAACAGATGTGGGAAACCATCAAAAATAAAAAACAGATATGGACAGGTGTTGTAAAAAATAGAGCCAAAGATGGAAGTGCTTATTACGTACAAACTTCAATTATGCCAATTTTGAACAAAAACGGAGAGATTGAGGAGTATATAGCTCTTCGAAATGATATTTCAACTATTTATAATAAAAAACACTCTTAACAATAAAATAATAGACAACCATTCATTTTTTATTCATTTTTTTAGCATAAAATTAACATTAACATACTTAAAACTTTTAAAGGAGTTTCATATTAGAATTTTAATTTTTGATAACAATTTAAATGATTTAAATTTACTACATGAGTTGATTAAAAATATGCCCATAGAAACATTAATTGATAAAGTATCTACCTACAATGACTTTATATTACTTTTTAAAAACCATACCTATGAGCAAGTATTTATTGACTTTATGGATCCAAAGGGTAAAGACCTTGCCCAATATGTGAAAAAAAACAGACCTGAACAAAATCTCATTTTACTTAATGAGCACTATAACTGTATGTATACTCACGACTGCAACTCATGCAAAGAGCACTACAATACACATACTCTCATTAAACCCATCACTCAAAATCAAATAATTAAAGTCATTACTAAAAACTTTGAGTGTGAAAACTATGAGAAGAGTGAGTTGGAATTTAATCTTGAAAAAGCAAAACGGGTCATTCATAATAATTACCCTTATGTAAAAGTTAAAGATAATCAAGTACTTCTTGCTTCTATTAGCGATTCTTTAAAAACAACAGCACTTGTTGGGATTACTGATTTATTAAGTAAAAGTAGTATTCAGTACGAATTAATTGATCATCAAAAAATAATGATTATAAACAAGTAAAAAAGCCGTTTTACGGCTCTTTTACTATAAAAGTTCAAAAAGAGGTTTTAAAGCAGCTATCTTTTCCTCTTTATTCATAGAACCATCTAAAGCTCCCTCTTTCACTTCTCCTGTATAAAGCTGAGAAATCGAACCATTTTCATTAAGCATATATGCCATGAACTTTGTTTTTGAATTATCTGTTACTTTTAATGATTGAATCATTGCACCATCCATATCAAAAACCATTGGAATTTTAGTTCCCTCATTTAACTCTTCCAATTTTCCAGGAATAAACATTTTTTTAACAAACCAAGGTGCACTAGAGATATTCGCCACCATCACATAAGGTACCTTCACATCAAAAAGCGATGGCAACTCTTTTACAATTGCTAATGAATCATGATTTCCCACAACCACTAATGTCTTTGTATTTGGTTTAAATAAATCCTCTTTTTTTACACTATTAGCAACACCAACAAGTTCATATTGTGCAGGCAAAGTTGCATAGCTTGAAGTTGTAAGATTATCATTTGCGGTAACCTCTGGCTTTTGTACCGTTAAATACGTTAATGCAAAAATTCCAATAACACCTAAAAAAACTATTTTTAATACATTTTTCACTATTGTTTCCTTTATTCTTATATTAGTAAAAGTAAAAAGATTTTATCACGTTAAGATAAATAAAATATTAACAAATTTGACTATTTTTGTTTTCGTACCCATCTTTTAAAAAGACGATTGACCATAATTTCACTCTCTAGATTTTGAGTTTTTTTTATCAATTCAACTAAATTTTTTGCTAAATAAGGAGAGAGAACAAATCCTCTACCACCCAGCCCATTAAGAACAAAAAGTTGTGGTATTTTGGTAAAACGTTCCTCTTTTACATGAGTTCCATTTTTTAAATGAGGAAACATATCTATTGTTTTTTTTGAATCAATAAGTTCACCAACCATAGGAAAATAATCGACACTTGAAGACCTAGCTCCTATTTTAATATCCACTACTTCAATGTTCTTTAAAGGTTTTATATCATTTGCTTTTTGTAAAAGTTCTTGGGTATCACTATTCATTACACTTTTTGTATAACCAGAACTATACATTTTGTTAATATTTGCAGTCGTTAAACAATGATTACAGATATGAGCATCACACTCAAACCTTCGATGAGTTGCCCCTATTGAGACAAGATTTAATTTTGAGCCATCAATATTTGTCGACGAAGAGAGTGAACACTCTTTATGGTAGTTAACATCGATACAAGTTGTTGTAGTAATATCTATTTTTTGTCCCCAAACAGCACGGATACTAAAATATTTTTCAGTTATTAAGGAGGTATCTGCACCTGTCGTTAAAATCAAATGTTTAGTTTTTATTTTATCATTTAAAATCCAAAAATTATTTTCATATTTTATATGTTTTATTTCATAATTAAATTTTTTTTCAACAAATTGACTTAATGCTTTACAAATTTCAGAAGGGTTAATACGAGAACCAATTTTAAAATAATAGCCCTCTTCTCTTGGAGAAAATTCAAAATCCATATAAGGTTTGTAACTTTCAAACTTCTTTTTATCTTCACTATTTTTAGCAATCCGAATCACACCATCATTATGGATAATCAAAGGAAATTTTTCTTTATAGAAATCAACACTAAACGTTAAAGCTTTTGAAACCAATGATTTAAAATTGTTTGGTTTTCCCAATAAAGGTGAAAGAAAAGCACCTGCTGCACCACTTGCTCCAAATGCCACATCTTCATTTCTATCGATTAGTAAAACATCTTCATTTTGTAAAAAATGTGCTACAGAACAGCCTGCAATTCCAGCACCTACAATCACATAATCATAACTCATCATACGTTTTTTTCAATCTCTTCTTGCATTCGAAAGTTTGGTCGCCAATATCCTCTTCCTCCATGCAGACTTACACACTCAAAACCTGGAAGTTTTTTTCGATAAAATGCTAACCGCTCTTTTGTTGTTTTGCCCGTATCACAATAAAAAACAAATACTGTTCCTTCAGGCATTTGCTGCATTTCATAAGGGTTATAGGTTATTGTTTCTATATTTTCTATGGGTTTTAAAATTGTATCAACTAAAACAACCTTTCTTCCCTCTTTTTCAAGCTCTTGTGTATATAAAAAGAGCTCTTTTTGAGTCCATTCATCTTTTGTAAACATTGTTATTATATACCTTCTTATCGTGTACTATTAGACATGATTCTTTCATTGATTTAGATTTTATCTATTTTGCTAATAAATCAAATCAATTTTAATCATTAATTTGATAAAATCCACTACTGTTATAGTGGAATAATTACAAAATAAGGCTTAAGATATGGAATCAACAATTATTTTAAATGAAGATGAACAAGATTGTCTTCAAGAGCTAATAAACATAGCCTATGGTTCCGCAACAGCAGCTATTACTGAGATATTAAAAGCAACCGCAACCTTAAGCATTCCAAAAATTAAAATTATTAACGCCAATGAACTTAAAAGCTATCTTTATGAACAAATTGAAATCGATACCTCACATTTTGTTGCTATGCAACAAATTAATGGCATTATCTCAGGAGAGAACCTTTTTGTTATTGATAAAGAGTCTGCTAAAAATATTGCAAAGAAATTTGATTTAGAAGAAGAGGAGATAACAGAAAATGAGTTAAGTGATATAATCTTAGAAATCACTAATATACTCTCCTCTTCTACCATTAGTAAACTTGCTCAAAAGATGGATGCACGAGTCTCCTTTTCTCCACCAGATATTAATATTCTTAACTCTATTAATGAACTTGATAATAAATTTATTAAAAACTATGAGAAAGTTATTGTTATCTCTACAGAGTTAAATTTTAGTGATTTAAATATTAAAGGTGAACTTCTAATTTTAACAACTGATAACTCTATAGTCTATATCAAAGAGATGCTTAATAAAATTTTGGATGAGTTCTAGCATGCATAATAATAAGTTTGATTTTATATGTGATACTGTTGATAACGGTATTATTCTTCTTGATCTTGACTTAAACGTCTATTTTTGGAATAGTTGGTTAGAAACACGTACAAATATTGAAAGTAAAGATATTCTCAATAAAAATCTAACTACCATCTATCCAAGTATTAACACAAAAACACTCAAGCGAAAAATTAATGCAGCTTTAACCCTTAACTCTGCAACCTTTTATAATACAAAAGTAAATCCTTTTTTAATTGATATTACCTTAGGAAAAGTAACTGATAAAGTTTTTGACAATATGCAACAAAGCATTACAATTATGCCTTTTAACAAAGATAAAAAACAAGTTATTTTATATATCTATGATAATACCCAGTTGTGTGAGACTAACTATAAGCTTAATGTTGCTAATGAACAACTTGAAGATAATTACGAAGAGTTAGAGCTTCTTTTAAACACTACCATGGAAGCAATTTTTCTTTTTGAAGATGACCAGTGTGTTAACTGCAACGAAGTAGCTTTAGAGCTTTTTGCTTTTAAAAGTAAAAAGGATGTTATCAGCAAAGAGATTACTGATTTTGTTGATCATAACTCTCAGTTTTTAATCTCATTGGGTTCGCAAAAACCTTTTGAAGTTCTTATGGTTAAAGATAATAAAAAGACCTTCTCTGCGCTTATTAGGATTAAAGATACCAAACTAAGAAATAAAAAGTTTAAAGTTCTTTCTGTACTAGATATTACTGAGCTTAAAGCCAAAGATAAGCTTTTAGCTGAACAATCAAAGATGGCAGCTATGGGTGAGATGATTGGGAACATTGCTCACCAATGGAGACAACCTCTTAGTACCATTTCAACAGCAGCCTCAGGAATAAAACTACAAAAAGAGTTTGATATTTTAAGTGATGAAATGTTTCTTGAAGGACTTGATAGTATTGTTAGAAATGCAAAGCACCTCTCTCAAACTATTGATGACTTTAAAAACTTTTTAAAAGGAGATAAAGAGCGTTCTTTATTCTCTCTTAAAGAGAACCTAAAAACAAACCTTACGATTGTTGAAGGTATGCTAAAGAATGAGTCCATAGAGGTGATTTTAGAGTGTGAAGATGATATTGACATTCTCAACTATCCAAATGAACTCACCCAAGCCTTTTTAAATCTTTTAAGTAATGCCAAAGATGCTTTTATTGATAATATTCCTAAAACTGAACCTCGTTATATATTTATTAATGCCTATTTAGAAGGAACAAAAATCTATATTGATGTGACAGATAATGCCAAAGGTATCGATAATGAAATTATTCATAAAGTTTTTGAACCCTACTTTACAACCAAACATAAACATCAAGGGACAGGATTGGGTCTTTATATGACTCATCAACTTGTATCTATTAGTATGGGTGGCTCAATTACTGTTTCAAATAAAACGTATCGCCATAACAACCATACCTACACGGGTGCTTCCTTTTTAATCACCCTTCCACTTTAGCATTTTTTGCTTTTTAGTGCTAAATCTTTTTAAACCTTGATTGACTTTGACTCAACTTTTAGCTAAAATATCTATCATAATTAAATAGTATATTATATGTAAGTTCCCTTCTAAAAGGGTATTTAAAAAGGAAAATTAATGGCAAAAAGTTTATATGAAACCTTAGGTGTTAGTGAAAGTGCAAGCAGTGATGAGATTAAAAAAGCATATCGAAAACTTGCACGAAAATATCACCCTGATGTTAATAAAGAAAAAGATGCCGAAGAGAAATTCAAAGAGATAAATGCAGCATATGAAGTTCTAAGTGATCCTGAGAAAAAACAACAATATGATCAATTTGGCGACCAAATGTTTGGAGGACAAAATTTCCATGATTTTGCTCGTGGACAAGGTGCTGGTGTTGATTTAGATGAAATTTTACGACAAATGTTTGGTGGTGCTGGTGGCTTTGGAGGTGCAAGCGGTTTTGGAAACAGTGGCTTTGGTAACGCAGGGTTTGGTGGTTTTGGTGGCTATGAAGAACCCGATTTAGATATGAATGCTCAAATTACTATTGCCTTTGATGTTTCTATTTTAGGTGGGAAACAACATATCTCTTTAAATAATGACTCTTTTGATATAAAAATTCCAGAAGGTATTAAAGATGGTCAAAAAATCCGAGCACGTGGAAAAGGGAAAAGTCATGGAAGTCAAAAAGGTGATTTAATTATCAAAATTAATGTAGCTCCAAGTCCAGAGTATGAACGTGATGAGTATACACTTACAAAAACCTTTGATATTCCTCTTAAAACAGCCCTGTTTGGTGGGAAAATAGAGATATCAACTATTCACAAAAATATTACTCTAAAAGTGCCTCAAAATACAAAACAAAATCAAAAATTCCGTGTTAAAGAGTTAGGTGTGCTTAATCGTAAAACAAGTAGTAAAGGTGATCTTTATTTAAAAGCTAACATCATTTTGCCTAAGCTTGATGAATTAGATGAAGATTTAGTTACGCTAATGGAAGAAAAACTTCCACAATAATAAAAGAGCACATCATGGATACTAATGCTTATAATGAACCTGTCTATCTAATCTCAGCAGTTGCTGAGATTTTAGATATTCACCCTCAAACACTTAGACAGTATGAAAGAGAAGGGCTTATTGCGCCTTCACGAACCAATGGAAAGATACGTCTTTATTCTCAAAAAGATATTGATCATATTAAATATGTACTCACCTTAACCCGTGAACTAGGTATTAACTTAGCTGGTGTTGATGTGATTTTACAACTTAATGCGAAAATAGAAAAGCTTGAAATAGAGATTGAAGATTATAAAAATAGATTTAAAAGTTTTGATAAATTTGGAGTTGTGCCCTCTTCTAAGGCACTTGTTATTAAAAAAAGCTCTTACGATGTTGTTATTTTTGAAGAGTAAGTTTTTTAACTTACTCCTCTTTTAATTGATATTGAACCTCATAGTCTCGCATAAGTGGTGGAATATCTAAATAGTTTTCATCATCAGGACTAAGTTGGCGTAATTTTATCTCATTATCATCCAATTCATTTGGTTCTGTCTCCTCTTCAGGAGTATTTGATTCAAAACCAGTTGCTACAATAGTAATCTTCACTTCATCTTTTTCCAATGAATCATCTGAAGTTGTACCAAAAATAATCTCAGCATTAGAATCAATTGTATCATGTATGGTTCCCATAACATTATTAATAGCAAAAAGTGATACTTGAGGATGAATATTAAAGTGAATTAAAATTCCCTTCGCACCACTTAATGAAACTTTATCAAGTAGTGGTGAGTCAATAGCATCTTCTAAGGCTTTAAGAGCTGCATCTTCACCTTTGGCTCGTCCAATACCCATAAGTGCTAACCCTTTATGCTGCATGATTGTTTTAACATCAGCAAAGTCAGTATTAATATCAGAATTTCCTGGATTTAAAATCACTTCACTCATACCATTAACTGCTTGGTATAAAATATTATCAATAATTTTAAAGGCATCTTTCATTCCAATATTTTCATCAATAATATCAAGCAATCTATCGTTAGGTACAATAATAATTGAATCAGAGACCTTTTTAATCTCTTCAAGTCCTAAATTTGCTAATCCCGCTCGCTTTTTACCTTCCCAAGTAAAAGGTTTCGTAACGACGGAAACTGTTAAGGCTCCAATCTCTTTGGCTGCTTTAGCAATAATCGCAGCAGCTCCTGTTCCTGTACCGCCACCAAGACCAGCAGCAATAAAAACAATATCTGCATCACCTAAAGCTGTTTTAATGTCATCATAACTCTCAACAGCAGCATCTCTACCAATCTCAGGCTTCATACCTGCACCAAGACCTTTAGTAAGTTTCAATCCTAGTTGAATCTTTTTAGGTGCCTTTGAAATATGTAAAACTTGTAAATCCGTATTTGCAGCAATTAAATCAATCTTATGACTACCCTCTGTAATCATGTGATTAATCATATTACAACCACCACCTCCAACTCCAATAACAGCAATTTTAGCAACATTATCGGATAAAGTTTGGTTTGGCATCTCCACTTTTATATCGTCTACATTAAATAAATTATCATTCATTAGAACCACTCCGAAACTTTATTCCAAAACTTTGAGACACCTTTTTTATCTTTTTTGGAGATTTTAGGTAAAAGTTCTTCATCTTCTTTAACAACAATCTTTTCATCCCGTGTAAAACTTTGTACATCTTCATGGGTTTGCGTTGTTTGCGTCTGCTCTTTTGGTTCTTGAATAATCTTTTTTCGTAACTCTTTATTTGAGTCTAACTCAAAGGTTCGATTCAACTCTAAAGAGTAAAGTAAAAGTCCAACAATTGTTGACATCGTCGAATCATCAAAATTGATATAACCATTTTTGATATTTAAAGGATTTGAGACTTTAACCGGCATTCCCTCAAATACTTTAGCCGCTAACTCTTTCATTCCTGTTAAGTTACTCATACCACCCGTTACAACAATTCCAGCACCCGTTCTATCACTAATACCACTTTTTTTAATAATATTTTTCACTAAAACAAGTACTTCTTCAACTCGGGCATGAATAATCGTTTGAACATCACTAATAGCTACTTCTATTGTATTTTGTTCATCGCCAATTCGTGGGATTTTTACTTTTTTAATCTCTAAATCATTAGCTTCATGAACCAATAAATTGCCATATTTAATTTTAAGCATCTCAGCTGCTGTTGGAGGGGTATGAAGCATTACGGATAAGTCATTGGTAATATGATTAGATCCAACAGGAATAAAATCATTATAAACAATTGAACTTCCCTTATAACAGATAAAATCCGTTGTCGTTCCTCCAATATTAATCACTATAGAACCAAATCGTTTTTGTTGGGTATCCAGTACAGAAATTGCACTAGCATAAGAATCAAGTACAAAATTTGTCACTTCTAAATTAGAGGCTTTGAGTGCCGATTGTACGTTTGTTAACGCGGTTTTTTTAGCAGTAACAATATAAACAGAGACTTCTAAACGCGCTCCATTCATATTTAAAGGGTTTTCAATATGATTTGACTCATCCACTTTAAAAAATAACGGTACCACATGAACCACTTCATACTCTGGAACAATCGTAGCATTGTAAAGTGCCATTTGCATGACTTGATTAATTTCATGTTCAGTAATCAATCCATTAGGAACATTAACACTACCTGCACTTCGTACACCTTTAGTGTACGCACCAGAGATAGATACAACCGTTTGACCTATCGTTTCTGAGGTACTTCTTTTAGCATTAGAGACAGCATTTTTTATGGATTTAGATGCAACTTCAATATTTGTAATAAGACCTTTATTGATACCTTCACTAGGTTCGACACCCGTTCCTAAAATATTAATTTTATTATCTAAATCATGTTTAGCAATAACGGCTGTTATATTGATAGAACCAATATCTAT
>CAZIES010000070.1:0-1586 GCA_964538295.1 uncultured Arcobacter sp.
ATAAACTCAATAACACTATGTTCACATCGAATACTGTTCATATTATTATAGTTTTTTACATTTAATATTTTTTCAATAATATATAAACTCAAGGCATCAATAGGTTGATCATCCATAAGTTCTAAAGATAGCTCTCCTTGAATCTTTTCATACAGACAATCAATAGGTTCCATCTTACTTGAAGTTAAGTATCGTTTTAAAAAGAAATCAGCAATAAAAAGAATAAAGATATTCGATTTTTTGGACTCTTTTATCGTAAGTGTAAAATCTTGTCTGGAAGAGCAGTAAATATTAATATTATCTTTTTTGCTGTTAAAGTCATGCTCTTTGATATTGTCATAAATAGAGAATTTTCCCTCTTTAACAACAGAGAGAACTACCATTCTATCTAGATTTTTAATGGGGAAAACCATCTCTTGATTTTCATATAAGTTAATATCAAAAAAGACAATTCCATTGGAGATATCCACTCGTTTAATATAACTTTGCCCTTGATTAAAAAGTTCAGTGATTTTATATCTACGATCTGTAATATTAAAAAAAAAACTATCCATTAGTACTAAATCCCATAATACTCACGAACACGACGCTCAAAATCTTCATCACTAAGCTCTTTTTTCATAGGAATAAACTTTTTAGCTTTATCTCCAACGGTAACCCGAGCAGGAAAGTTATGATTATTAATAATCTCATCTATTTTTAAAGCAACCTCTTTAGCATCATTGCCGTTATTAATCTCATCTACAATAACAGGTGCAAGTTTTGAAACAATATTTGAATAAGGAGAACTTTCATCAAAGGTATTTAAATTTGTCACTAAATTTTCTCGTGCAAACTGAGTATCAAAAAAACCTGGCATGATTGAGTGTACTCGGATATTAAATTCACTCAATTCATATCGTAAAGAGTCTGTAATACCTTCTACTGCATACTTACTAGAGTTATATAAGGATAAGAGTGGCAAACCTATCTTACCTAGAAAGGAACTTATATTTATAATAACACCATCGTTTGATTTGCGCATAATTGGAATTACACTTTTACATACTCGCAAAAGCCCAAAGACATTAATATTATATTGATTAAACATCTCTTCCTCATCTAAATCTTCAACAGTCGATACTAACCCATAACCTGCATTGTTCACTAAAACATCAATTTTATTGTGATTTTCATAGATTGTTTGAACTGCATTATCAATACTTTTACTATCCGTAACATCAAGTTTTATGGGAATTAAGTTTTTTAAGGGGGTTATTTTTGATGGTTCTCTACTTCCGGCATAAACAATAAAGCCACGACCAGCTAAATATTGTGCACTCTGCTTTCCCATACCCGAACTACAGCCAGTTATTAAGATAACCTTTTCCATCAATTATAAACCTCATATTTTGTATTAAAGACCTATAATATCTAAAATATAGGAAACAAAAATTAATATAAATCAAGCAAAGCTAGATATAAACTATAAACTTTTTATGACAAGTTAGAGTGCTGAAAATACGAAGTAGCGTACTAGAAGTACGTGATGAGTGTTTGAAGTGCTATAACGCCGTCAGAAAAAGTTTAGAGTTTATATATAAGTG
>CAZIES010000070.1:1686-13410 GCA_964538295.1 uncultured Arcobacter sp.
AGTGTTTGAAGTGCTATAACGCCGTCAGAAAAAGTTTAGAGTTTATATATAAGTGCGACTTCATCACAAATAGGAAAGTGCTTACAACGAATACAATCTGCCCATATTTTATGCTCAGGAAGATCTTCTTTATTAATCTCTTTAAATCCTACTGATTCAAAAAAACCTTTGGCATAGGTTAATGATAAAATCTCTTCCAAATCTAAAGATTTTGCCTCTTTTTTACAGGCTTCAACAAGCTTTTGTCCTAGTTTATGCCCACGAAACTTATCACTTACAATTAGACTTCTCACTTCTGCTAGTTTTGGTGAATGAATATGTAAGGCAGTAAAACCTGCTAGCTCCCCATCAATACTTACACAAGTGTATGAACGAATGGTTGTAGCCATTTCATCTTCAGTACGCAATAAAATAACACCACTATCAACTTCGTCTTGAACTAAAGCTTGCATGGCATTAATATCTTTTGTGGTTGGTTTATAAAACTTAATGTCCAAAAAGGTACTCCGTAATTCTACTTTGTAACTGTTCAATCCCACGTTTTTTTAAATTGGAGATAAAAACACCATCAGGATAGGCACGTTTTAACTTTTGTAAATCATTTTGTTTTAGTTTATCAATTTTTGTAAAAGCATGCAGAATAATCTGATCGCCACGTTTAATTGTTTCAAGAAACTCATCCACATTTTTATCAATATCAAGCTGAGGATGTCGTGCATCAATTAAGTGTACAAATATTTGTAAAGCTGGACGTTGTTCTAAATAACCAGTTAAGTTTCGATTCCACTCTTTTTTTAAGCTTTTAGAGACTTTTGCATACCCAAATCCTGGTAAGTCAACAAATCGTGCATAAAGATAAGGGGGCATGCCATTCTCTTCATTGGTCTTGAACTTGATATTAAAATAATTAATAAGCTGTGTTTTCCCTGGAGTTGACGAAGATTTAGCTAATCCCTTTCGATTAGTAAGGGTATTTAATAGTGAGCTTTTACCCACATTACTTCGTCCTAAAAAGGCGATTTCTGCCATATCTGGACTAGGAGAGTCTGCAATACTTTGTGCAGATTGTAAAAAGGTCGCATCAACTATTCTCATTGAGAAATCACTTTTTGTGTTGATTCTTTAATAGCTTCTGTCTCTTTTTCCTTTTTTGCTTTTATTGCTTCTATTTTTTTAGCTGAGGCTTTTGCATCTTCTCGCATTTGTTCTTCTGCAGGAGTTAACTCCTCTTTAATAAGTGTTTCTGTTTTTTCTTCAGCCTCTTTTTTCGTCTCTTCTGCAGTTTTCTCTTTTTTAGAAGCTACAGGTTTTTTATCCTCTTTTTTATCTTCAATATTTAAAATGAATCGTACAGGTTTTTTAGAAGTTCCATGAACTCTTGCTTGACCAGTTTGTTGATTAATATAGATTTTATCTCCATAAAGGGTTTTATCTTCAACTTTCTCTTTTAAATAGCCATTTCCAATAATTGTATACTTTAACTCTTTAGGATTGTAAATAACCTTATCCCCTTTTCCTTCATAATGTTTACCATTGGAGACCACTTCAAAGTCTACATTCCCCGTTGCAATGTATTTCTTAGGCTCTCTTTTTTTCTTTTTATCTTCTGCACTAAGATAAACTTCTAATTTATCAGAATTTAATCTATCTTTTCCACGTTTTAATTTTACATTACCTTGAAAAAGTGAAAAGCCCTTTTCATCAAAAGCTTCAAAGTTCTTTGCGTCAATAATTAGTTTTTCAGCACTTACAAGTGATAGTGCTAATCCTAATGCTAATAAAATTTTCATATTTTTTCCTTACTCTTCTAACTCAACTTCAAAGTGAGCTTGTTGTGCTTTTAAGATTGATTTATTGGTATCAAAAAAGAGATGACTCCCATTTAATATATGCTCATAGTAACGCCCTTGAAAAGGCAAACTATTTGTTGCAATTTTTGTTTTTGCATTATAAAGTATTTCATCACTGGTTAACTCAATAAAATTCTCTCGATTATACTTTGCATTATTTAAAAACTTAAAATCATCATTACGTTTAACAATTAAATCTGCACTCATATAATCCGTATATAAACCATTCTTTGATTCAGTTATAATCTTTCCATCATACATCAAATCTTTTGTTTTATACCGTTCAGCTCGTTTTGACTGAACAATACGTGTCATACTTTTTTCCGTTAAAGTATACATGATTGAATCATGAAAAACAATCATCGGTTTCTCTTTTAACTTCAGCTTTTTTTGTTTATCTTCCGAAGAAGCAAAAAAAGCAAGTACTGATATAACCAGTAAAGAATATACAAAAACTCTTATTGCCATACGTTTACAAAATCCTCTTCTAAACCATCTTCTTTAAAGATATATTCCATCATCTCTCGTACTGCACCACTACCACCTTGATTTTGGCAAACAACATTAACAATCTCTTTAATATAAGAGGAACCATTAGCAGGCGTAAAAGACAAACCTGCTTTTTTAAGCATTTTGTAATCATTTAAATCATCACCAATAGCAGCAACTTGACTCCAAGAAATCCCTTCTTCCTCTAATATTTTTTGTAACACTTCATCTTTATTATGAACCCCTTGATAAAGGTGTTCAATCTTTAAATCTTGAGCTCTTTTTTCAACAATTTTTGACGTTCTTCCTGTAATAATAGCCGCTTTTTTTCCAAATCGTTTTGTCCAAGTTGCAATAGCTAAACCATCTGCAACATCGAACGATTTAATTTCATCACAACTATTAGTATAGGTAATCTTTCCATCTGTTAAGGTACCATCAACATCAAGAACAATAAGTTCAATCATAGAACACCTTTAGTACTAGGAATTCCTAACTTCTCATTTTTTGTCATTGCACGTCGCAAGGCAACGGCGACTGCTTTAAAGCTTGCTTCAATGATATGGTGTTTATTTCTTCCTCTATCTTGAATAATGTGACAGGTTAATCCAGCATTATTTACAAAAGCATGAAAAAACTCTTCTACAAGTTCAGTATCAAATTCACCCACTTTTCCACTTACATTTACTTCATAAACTAAAAAAGGTCGATTTGATAAATCTAAGGCACAGGTTGTTGCTGCTTCATCCATAACTACCGTTGCATTTCCATATCGCTCAACGGCTTCAATAGGAAAAATCTCTTCTTTTAACGCTTTTCCTAAAACAATTCCACAATCTTCTACGCTGTGATGAAAGTCAACATGTAAATCACCTTTACACTCTAAATCAATATTAATCCCACTATGTTTAGACAACGCCTCTAACATATGGTCAAAAAAACCTATTCCTGTGTCAATATTTGATGTACCATTTCCATTCACATCTAATTTACATTTAATATCTGTCTCTTTTGTTTTTCTGTTTAATTCTGTCATGGTCAACTATCCTATTCTGCAATTATCATCGCACTATTTAAGCCGTTATTTTCTCTAAAGTCTCGTGCTTCACCCTCTGATCTAAAACCACTTACCCATACACGATGGAGTGGTTGCTCATTGAGCTCACCTTTTTTGATTATCACTTTATAATCATCTTCTAAAATTAATTTAAACTTATGTTGAGTGACTTTTGCCCCTTCATAACGCCTAAAAGCTCCCACTTGAACATAATATTTACCTACTGTTGCCGTTGCTTGTTTCTCTTGTGCTGTACGAGCAATTTTTGCATTAAATCCTAATACAGTAATCTTTACTTTTGCCGTTCCCTTAGCTACCATTTCAATTTCATGGGCTGCTTTATTTGATAAATCAATAATTCTTCCTGTTACAAAAGGTCCTCTATCATTGATTCTTACAACCGTAGATTTTCCATTCTCTAAATTATCCACACGTACCATAGTATTCATAGGAAGTGTTTTATGTGCCGCAGTACTTGCATACATATTATAAATTTCACCATTAGAAGTTTTTTTAGCATGGAACTTTGGTCCATACCACGAGGCAATTCCTCGTTGCGTATCACCTACATGGGCAACTGTAGGATAGTATCGTTTTCCAGCAATGGTATAAGGACGCATTGTTGCACGGTGCATCGCTTTTGAATTTCTAATTTTCTGAGGAGCCACTTTTATATGACTTCGATCTTGTGTTTTAGATGGTGTACTTTTCCAACCACTCCATCCATAGTTGTAAGTTTTTGTACCAAAACACCCTGTCATTAAAATTGAAACTCCACATAAGAGTCCAACTTGAAATAACTTTTTACTTAATAACAATTCTATCCCCTTGTCGAATTAAACTTGTTTTTAAATTATTGTCTGCCATCAATTTTTTTACATCTGTTGAATATCGTTTAGCAATACCTAAAAGGGTATCTCCACGTCGCACTTTATAGTTTGCCTTACGTACTTTTCTAGCTTTTTTTACTGCTATTCTATCACTTACTTTTGCAAGTTTTCCTGGTATTACCAACTTTTGTTTTAAAGAGAGTCTATTTGTTTTTAATCCATTAAACTTCATAATAAACTTGTATGAAATACCATATTTTCTTCCAATTGAACTTAAATTATCTCCTCTTTTAACCGTATGAATAGCATAAACTGTTGGTTTAATACTGCTCTTATTTTGATTAAAACGTGAGAGTCTGCTGTATGGAATATGGATAGGATACTCTTTAACATAGGTTGGAATAATATCACGTTTGATATGCTTATTTAACTTTTTAAGTGCCTTTGATTTCATACCAATTGCTTTAGCAATATTTTGTAAATGTAAACCACCTTTAACATTAACTGTTGCAATATTTGATGTTAATCCAATATTTCTTAAATGAGAATTATCATTGTCTGTAATAAAACTTTGATTATTCATCATTGCTAAAGAGATAATCTTTCTAATATATTCACGACTCTCATTTGGAATATACTGTCGTTTAATACCTTTTTGAACAACTAGCATTTGGTAAATGTCTGGTTCAACACCCCAAGTTATTACTTTTTTATAAATTTTAAACAGTTCTCTAAATTTTACTCTTTTTTCCTGATACAGCCGAATCGTCCGACGATACTTTTTAATATCCGCACTATACTGATTCTTTTTTCCAAACTTTGCTTCATACATATCAATTGATGATCGTGTAATAGCTTCAATAACACGCCCCTCACCACAATTATATGCAATGGCAGCTAAATACCATTTTCCAAATTTATTATGTAGATGTTTTAAATACCTTGTTGCAGCATATGTTGATTTAACTAAATCCATACGCTCATCAACATAAACGTTATTCTTTAATCCATAACGTCGTGCTGTACCACTCATAAACTGCCAAAGCCCAGTAGCTCTTACATATGATCTAGCATCAATAGTAAAGTTTGATTCTGCCATTGCCATATAAAGAAAAGTTGCTGGTATATCTTGTTCATTTAGAATCTCTTTGAGTTTTGGAACAAACAGTGATGCTTCATTGAACTTTCGTACATATCTTTTTTGTGTACCATTTAAAATTCTATTATATGTTCGATGAAGATTATAGTCTGTAATATAAGAGGGATGAATATCAAGCTCTTTTAAAACTTGAATATCTCTTTGAGAAAAATTTGAACCTATTAAGGCAGCCTGTAGATTTGCAATTAAAAAAGTTAGAATAAATAAAAATTTATACAAGTAAAATCCTACTATCAAAATAGTAGGTATTTTATCTAAATAATGTTAGAAAACCCCTTAAATAAAGCTTTTGCGTTATTTGTTGTAATTTTTTCAACCTCTTCTTGATTGATTCCCAAAATTTGAGCTATTTTTTCTGCAATATAGGTTGTATATGCTGGTTCATTACGTTTTCCTCTAAAAGGATGAGGAGTCAAATAAGGACCATCGGTTTCAATGACTAGTTTATCTTTGGGAATTTTTGGTAAAACCTCTACAAGTTTACGTGCATTTTTAAAAGTAAGTACCCCACCAATCCCAAAATAAAAACCATGTTCAGCTAAGGGTAAAAGATGTTCACTAGCATTATAACAGTGTAAAACACCACCAACTTCTTTAGCCTCATACTCTTCTAAAATCGTTCGAGAATCATTGGAAGCATCCCTAATATGTACAATAAGTGGTTTTTTGACTTTTTTAGCAAACTTAACCTGAGCAATAAAAACCTCTTTTTGTAACGCTATCTCTTTTTGTTTCTCTTCTTCATCTTCTGGTAATCGATAATAATCTAACCCACACTCTCCTACTGCAATACATTTAGGATGAGTAATGTATTTTTCAAGAACTGTTTCATCATACATTTCAATATCATAAGGGTGAATACCAACAGCAAAAAAAACCTCTTCATATTTTTCACAAAGTTTCACTGCTTGGGGTAAGTCATTAAAGTCAGCACCAGGAATTAAAAAACCTTTAACTCCCTTTTCAAGTGCATTTTGGATGATAATATCAACATCATCGTAATAAGCACTTGTATCTAAATGGCAATGGGTGTCAATGATTATGATAAACACCTTTTTTGAACCACATTAAGTAATCCATTAAGTTCGGAAATATCTTCATGCTTAATCCAAGCATCAATTCCAAAGTTTTTAAAAGCTTCATAATCACTCGGATCATCTATAACAGCTATGGATACAAACTTACTTTTACAAGCTGTTGCTTTATTCTCTTCAAACTCAAAAATTGAATTAATATCAATAATAGCAACGTCAGCATCACCTGAACAACCGCTTTGAAAATGTTCTACTTTATACTTGTTATCAATCATTGAGTCATTCATATCACAAAATGTAACTATATTCATTTTAGCTCCCTAAGTTTTTGGTTATTTTTATTTTAGCAAAATTATCTAAAATCTACAAGATATATCTTGCAGTATCCTCATCTTCAACTATTTCACCCAGTTTTTCTTCAACCAGATTTTTTGTTATTATTACAGTTTCACCTCTTTTTTCATCCGCATCAAAACTAATATCCTCAAGCACCTTTTCAATTACCGTATGAAGACGTCGTGCACCAATATCTTCTGTTTTTTCATTAGCTGTTACAGACAGATGTGCAAAAGTACGTATGGCTTCATCATCAAACTCTAGCGTTACTTCTTCCACTCCTAAAAGCGCCTTATATTGCCGCAATAGCGAGTTTTTAGTATTCGTAAGAATTTTATACAATGCTTCCTCATCTAAAGCATTTAGTTCAACACGCAGTGGAAATCTTCCTTGAAGTTCTGGCAGTAAATCGCTTGGTTTACTCACATGAAAAGCTCCAGCAGCAATAAATAAAATATGATCAGTATTAATTTGTCCATATTTAGTTTGAACACTACTTCCTTCAACAATAGGAAGTAAGTCTCGCTGAACACCCTCTTTACTTGGGTCTTGGTTTTGATTACTTTTTCCCGATGCAATCTTATCAATCTCATCTAAAAAGATAATTCCACCATTTTGAGCCCGTTTTAAAGCTTCCATCTTAACAGACTCATGATCAAGTAATTTTTCACTTGCTCCTGGTCGTAAAAGCACCTTTGCATCTTTAATAGAGACTTCTTTTTTAATTTTATCTTTATTAAGTCCACCCAACATCTTATTAAGTCCCTCTTGCATCGAACTCATATCAAGAGGTAACGAAGAATCAATAATTTCAACATGGGTCTTTTTAGGCAACTCAATAGTTATTTTCTTATCATCAAGTTCACCCTTGTTTAACTTCTCTTCCATTTTATTATAGGTTTTAATAAAAGACTCTTTTGCACTATCTGTCGCTCCATCTGGAAGTGGAGGTACAAGAATTTCAATAATTTGTCGATTGACTTCTTCATCAATACTTGCTTGTACTTTCTCTTCATACTCTTTGGTTACTAAATCAATTGAAGCATGTACTAAATCCCTTATCATCGATTCAACATCCCGACCTACAAAACCAACTTCTGTATATTTTGAAGCTTCAACTTTAACAAAAGGCAAATTCATCATTTTTGCAAGTCGTCGTGCAATTTCTGTTTTACCAACACCTGTACTTCCTATCATTAGGATATTTTTAGGCATTATTTCTTCTTGTAACTCATCGTCAAGTTGCATTCTTCGATATCGATTTCGTAATGCTAAAGCAATGGTCTTTTTTGCATCCTCTTGACCAATAACATAGTCATCTAAAAATTGAACTATCTCTTTAGGCGTTAAATTCATACGCGTTTAATCCTCTATTTTTAATAATTTTATATTTTGATTGGTATAAATACACAGTTCACCTGCAATCATTAGTGACTCTTTTACTAAGTCTTCAGGGTCCATATTAGCATGTTTTTCTAGTGCTCGTGCTGCAGAAATAGCAAAGTTTCCTCCACTTCCAATGGAAGCAATTTTTCCATCTTCAGGTTCTACAACATCACCCGTTCCACTTAAAATAAAAATATGTTCACGATTCAGTACAATCATCATTGCCTCTAAACGCCGAAGTACCTTATCTTTTCGCCACTCTTTTGAAAAATCAATTACTGCTTTAAGTAGATCACCTTTTCGATTCTCTAAGTGGGACTCAAACATATCAAAAAGATTAAAAGCATCAGCCGTACTTCCTGCAAAGCCAGCTAATACTTTATCTTTATAGAGTGTTCGTATTTTAGTGGCATTACCTTTTAAAATGGCATTACCAAAGGTAACTTGTCCATCACCACCAATAACAGCTTTGTTATCTGCTTTATAAGCTAGTATCGTAGTTGCATCAAACATAGGTTACTCTGCAATTACATCAATTTTAGCCATTGCATGAATACCATGACCCAATTTACAATCTACTTCAAAAATACCTACTGCTTTGATTTTTGATTTTAAAGTTATCTGTTTTTTATCAATTTTAATACCAAAACTTTCAAGGGCTAAAGCAATCTCTTTATTTGTCACCGAACCAATTAAGTGTCCATTTGCTCCCACTTTATGTTTTATTGTAAATTTTGATGATTCTAACTTTTCAGCGAGTTCTTTAGCTGTTGCAATTTCAGCTGCTTCTTGTTCTGCTTTTCGTTTTTGTTCAGCTTTGTATTTATTCATTACTTCAGTTGTTGCATGTAAAGCTAAACCTTTTCCTATTAGAAAGTTTTTACCGTATCCATCTTTTACTTCTTTAACTTCTCCGGCTTTTCCAGTACCTTGTACATCTTTTAATAATAAAACTTTCATGTAAATCTCCATATATTTTAATAAGAGGATATTTTACTATAAAGTTTTTAAAGTCACTATAAAGATAAAAAGATTCACCAAAATTAAAAAAGAATTTTAAAAGCGTTTATATTTTCATTATATTTATATTCAAACCCAAAACCATGCAAATCCAAAATTGATTTTACAATATAAAGACCTAATCCCATTCCATGATTTTTAGTAGTTGTATCATTATGAAAAGGTTTAAAATAAGCATCCAACTCTTTTTCTAAAGGTTCTCCAAGAGAAGAGAATATTAAACAATCATCTTCAAAAAAAACAACAACTTTGCCATCTTTGGAATACTTAAAAGCATTATCAATCAAGTTTTTAAATACCATTGCCATCAGTTCTACATCAACGTTTAACTTCTTATCAAGGTTTTGTGGTAAAACTATTCTTTCATCACGCTCATCAAGTATCAACATACTAATTGCATGATTAAAAATAGTCTTTAAAGAAAACTCACTCTTATAGACTTCATAGTTTTTAGAAACTACTTGCTCAATTTTTGCAAAATCATTAATCAAAAAGTCCAATTTTTCAAAAATATGGGTCATTCTCTCTTTTTGTTTCTCATTATCAATGAGTTCTGAGACGATACGCCCTTTTGCTATTGGTGTTTTAAGTTCATGCATCACCGTACGTAAAAAAAGCTGGCGTGAGTTTAAAAGCAATTTAATATGTGAAACGACATTATCAAACTCATTAGCAACATCTGCTATCTCATCTTTTTTAGTACTTTTACAATTAATATTTAAATCTCCTTGTGCAAACTGTGTAATTTGTTCTTTTAAAACATAAAGGGGCTTTAAACTTCTTAGAAGCCAAATATAAATACCAACCAATAAAAGTAATATTGAAAGAAAAACAAGAAACCCATAAGAAGTATGGGACTCATAATAATTTAAATCTTTAAAAAGAATTCTAAAATGAGGGGCAGTAACATGAAAATAGTACTCCCCTTTATAGATTATTGTTTCAAAACCTCTTCGTGAAAAAGGAAGCCTCTTACCATTTTCTAAAACTTCACGATGATTAGGTTCAAGTTCAAAATCAAAATCTTTTACATATTCAATAACTTCACTTTTTGAAAAATGATTACGTTTAAAATACTTTGATAAATTCTGGTGAGAATGAAAAACCTGACGATATTTCCCTCTATCTTCAAATTTTATAAAAGCAATAAAATGCCCTACTAAAAGTAAAAATGCAACAACAAAGATAAGTGTTATTTTACTTAAAAGGGAATTGAATCTCATTGCATCAACTTATAACCTAACCCACGAATAGCATACAGGTATTTAGGATTTTTTGAGTCATCACTAAATTTTGTGCGAAGTCTTCCTATAATTACATCTAAACTCTTACTGTAGCTATCACTCAAACTTTCACACTCATTCACAATTTGTTCCCTCGAGACCACAGCATTTTTATGACTAAGAAGCGAACTTAGTACTTCATACTCAGCTTGAGTTAAATGTAAGTCTTCACCTTTGAAGCTAATTTTACATTTACTCTTATCAAAACAAAAATCACTACTCTCCTCTTGTGCATTCGTTCTTTTTGTACGCCTTAAAAGGCTTTGTATAACAGCATACATCTCTTTTGGATCATACGGTTTAGGAAGATAATAATCTGCTCCAAGTTGTAAACCAATTACTTTGTCTGTTACATCACCTCGTGCACTTGAAATAATAATAGGAATATCATATTTACTTGAAATCTCTTTACAAACATCAATACCATCCATACCAGGCAAAGTTAAATCAAGTATGAGTAAATCATAGTTTGATATTCCTGCACTCAACCCCAAGTATGGATCTTCATAATTGGTAATTTTGATATTGTACTGTTCCAAGTACTCACCTAAAAAAAGTGAAAACTCAGGATCATCTTCAATCATTAAAATATTTGTCATCTTTCCTACTCTTCTTTTTTAATCCAATATAACATCAACTCTCTTATGCGTAGAATGAAGTTCGTTTATAGTTATTCGAATCATTCAAAATTTGACTTAATGAATTAGTAATAACGCTAGCTGTATCAGCAGAAGATAACTCTGAACTATCACTACTGTATTGCTCAAATAAATCCATCACTTCTTGTTTTGACTCTTCATTCAAACTTAAAATTCGACTCGTATAATCCATCACATCATCAAGTGAGATTGTTGATTCTTCATCTTCTTCATCACTACTAAATAAAGACTCTAACAGACTTGAAACTGTATCAAACTCCTCTTCAGATGGTGGTGGTCCTCCTGCTCCTTTGGGTCCTCCCATACCGGATAACTCTCCAACTTCTTTTGCACTAAAACCTAAACTATCCATTGCCTCTTCAAGCTCTTTTGAAGGCTTTATCCCCGCATCTTGAAAAGCAGTTACTATAGCTTGTGCATCTGATTCACTTAATGAACTAGCATCATAATTTGCTAGGGTATCTTCAATCACTTGTTGTTGTTCTAACGACAAACTTGCTTGATTTGAACCTGAACTTGAGCTACTACTTACAGGAGGCTGAAACCCACTTGAACCAATACTTCCAATCATTTTTAATCCTTTTTTTAAATTATTAAAATAATATAAAAAACAATTAAATC
>CAZIES010000071.1:0-13387 GCA_964538295.1 uncultured Arcobacter sp.
AAAAAAGGGGCTAGACAAAAGTCTAACCCCTTAATAGCTTTAAAGAAGGAAACGCTTATTAAGCGTTTGGTCCCTCTAACTCATCAGAATAATCAGCAGATGCCATTCTTACTAATTGTCTATATCTGTATTGAGCCTCTTTTTTATTTTGCTCTAATAATCTATCAGCTTCTTCTGGGTTTAACTTCTTAAGAGAAACATATCTGTTCTCTTGCATTAAGAAGTCTTGGTATTTATCCCAGTTTGGTTTCTTACCAGAAATCTTGATTGGGTTTTTACCTTGCTCAATTTTTCTTGGATCGAAGATGTAGATTGGCCAGTAACCAGAATCAGTAGCTAATTGCCCTTGATCAACTGATTTCATTAATCCACCTTTAATACCGTGTGCAATACATGGAGAATATGCAATAACTAATGATGGTCCATTATACTCTTCTGCTTCTCTAATTGCTTGCGCAGTTTGTTTCTGAGATGCTCTTGAGTTAATTTGTGCAACATAGATGTTACCGTAAGTCATAGAGATGTACCCTAAGTCTTTTTTCGCATTTGGTTTACCATCATTTGTAAAGTCTGCAATAGAACCAGTTCTAGCTGCTTTAGAAGACTGTCCACCAGTATTTGAGTAAACTTCTGTATCAACAACAAGAATATTTACATTTTCACCCGTTGATAATACGTGGTCAAGTCCACCGTAACCGATGTCGTATGCCCAACCGTCTCCACCGATCATCCATTGAGATTTTCTAACGATGTATTTTTTAAGTTTGATTAACTCTGGAACACCTGGTAAATCAGCATTTTGCTCTAATTGAGGCACTAACTTGTCTCTGATTTCTTGAGTTTTCTTACCATCAGATCTATTATCTAACCACTCTTTGTAAAGTACTTTTAATGGATTTGAAACTTCTTCCATTGTCTCTTCCATGATTGTACCCATTCTGTTTCGAATCGTTTCGTTTGCTGCATGCATACCGTAACCAAACTCAGCAGTATCTTCAAATAGTGAGTTCGCCCATGCTGGACCTTCACCTTTATCATTCTTAGTATATGGAGTAGAAGGTGCCGAAGCTCCGTAGATTGAAGAACAACCTGTAGCATTTGCAATCATCATTCTATCACCGAATAATTGAGTTGCTAATGTAATATATGGTGTTTCACCACAACCTGGACAAGCTGAGTGGAACTCAAATAGTGGCTTAGCAAACTGTGAACCTTTGATAGTGTCTTTAGATACTAAGTAATCTTTATAAGTTACGTCATTGAATAAGTAATCAGCATTCTCTTGCTCATTTTGTGCTTCCATCTCTTCGTATGGAACCATTCGAAGTGACTTCTCTTTTGTAGGACAAATATCAACACAAACGTTACAACCTGTACAGTCCATAATAGAAACTTGGATTTTATATTTTAATCCATTGTTTTTAATACCTTTACCATCTGCATCTAAAGAGTGCTCTTTAACACCTGCTGGTGCTTTTTCAAACTCTTCTTCGTCCATTAGGAATGGTCGAATTACGGCGTGTGGACACTCAAATGCACACTGGTTACACTGAATACAGTTCTCTTCAATCCACTCAGGAACTACTGTTGCAATTGCTCTTTTTTCGTACTTCGTTGAACCACCCTCAAGTGTTCCATCTTCTCTATCTGTAAAGATAGATACTGGTAACTCATCACCTTTAGCTGCATTTACAACTTTAGCGAAATTCTCAACATAATCAGTACCAATGTATGCAGAGTTAACTACAAGTGGACCAGCTTCGATGTTTGACCATGATGGATCTACTGGCACTTGTTCAATTCCAGATTCACCAGAATCAATAGCAGCGTAGTTCATCTTAACGATCTCTTCACCTTTATTTCCATATGCTTTTTCTGCATACTCTTTCATGTAACCTTTTGCTTCTTCATAATCAATTACGTTAGCAAGTTTAAAGAATGCAGCTTGCATAATTGTATTGGTTCTAGTTCCTAAACCAATATCTCTAGCTAATTTAGTTGCATTGATGATGTAGAAGTTAACTTCTTTGTCTGCTAAGATTTTCTTAACTCTATCAGGAAGTCTTTCTTGCATCTCTTCAACAGTGTGAATAGAGTTAAGTAAGAAAGTACCACCTTTTCTAATCTTATCAACCACTTCGTATTGCTCTAAGTAAACCTCTTTAGAACATGCAACGAAACCTGGAGTTGATACTAGGTAAGTTGATCGAATAGGGTTTTTAGAGAATCTTAAGTGTGATCGTGTGTAACCACCTGATTTCTTAGAATCGTATGCAAAGTAAGCTTGTGCATAAAGATCAGTCTTATCACCGATAATTTTTACAGAGTTTTTATTAGCCCCAACAGTACCATCAGCACCAAGACCATAGAATAGACACTCGTTTACATCTTCAGTTACAGAGATTTTTTCACCAACTTCAATTGAAAGATGCGTAACATCATCGTTAATACCAACAGTGAAGTTATCTTTAGCATCTGCAGACGCTAAGTTATCATAAATAGCAATGATTTGTGCAGGAGGAACATCTTTAGAAGATAATCCATATCGTCCACCAATGATTTTTGGTTGTTTAGCTTCGTTATAGAATACTGATTTAATATCTAGATATAAAGGCTCAGCTAATGCACCAGGCTCTTTAGTTCTATCAAGTACACAGATTCTTTCAACTGTGTCTGGTAATACATCCATGAAGTATTTAGCTGAGAATGGTCGGTATAAGTGAACTGTTAATAAACCAATTTTTCTACCTTCAGTTTTTTGTAAGTAGTCAATAGTCTCTTTTGCAGTCTCAGTAACAGAACCCATAGCAACAATAATATCAGTTGCATCTTGGGCACCATAGTACGTAAATGGAGCATAGTTTCTACCAGTGATTTTATTAATTTCTTGCATATAATCGTTTACAATGTCTGGAACGGCATCGTAAAACTTGTTACAGGCTTCTCTTCCTTGGAAGTAGATATCATCATTTTGTGCAGAACCTCTAGTTACTGGTGATTCTGGATTAAGTGAAGTATCTCTAAACTTCTGTACTGCTTCGTGGTCTAATAGCCTATCAAACTCAGCATAATCCATTACTTCAACTTTATTCATTTCGTGCGAAGTTCTGAATCCATCGAAGAAGTGCATAAATGGAACTCTACCTTTAACAGCAGCTAAGTGAGCAACCCCACCTAAGTCCATAACTTCTTGAACTGAACCAGTTGCAAGCATAGCAAAACCAGTTGCTCTTGCAGACATAACGTCTTGATGATCCCCAAAAATTGATAATGCATGAGCAGCTAGTGCACGTGCAGATACATGAACAACACCTGGTAAAAGCTGACCAGCAACTTTATACATATTAGGAATTTTTAAAAGTAAACCTTGTGATGCTGTATAGGTAGTAGTTAATGCACCCGCTTGTAAAGATCCATGAAATGTACCAGCTGCACCCGCTTCTGATTGCATCTCAATTACTTTTGGAATACCACCGAAAAGGTTCTTTTTCCCTTCTGTTGCCCACTTCTCAGTGTTGTCTCCCATTTGTGATGATGGTGTAATAGGATATACACCCGCAACCTCTGTAAACGCATAAGATACGTATGCAGCTGCTTCGTTTCCATCCATAGTAGCAAATGTTTTAGCCATAAAATAATCCTCTTTGTTAATTTGAATTTGAACAGATGATAATTAAAGCAAACTTATAATTCTATAAAAGTGAATTAAATATAGAGATATTTAATAAAATTCCTCAATTATATACAAAATTTAAAGAGTTTTTAAGAGTTTTTGACATATGTTCACTAAAAAATGTATAGTTATGATACATTAGTTAAATGAACATATGTAAAATGTACTAAAAACGTACATAATGTATACTTCTCATACAAACATAATTTTGACATAACTAGTGGGAAATAGATTTAAAGTAGAGCGTAAAATTGCTCTACTGTTAATTAAAGTTAAGATTTGTTTTAGATAGTGTTAAATTTTAAAGTCTTGGATGATTTTGACTGCTTCTAATGAGTCACTTGTAATAAAGTTTGTAAATTCTTTGAGGTCTTCTTCTTTCCCGTATCCACAGGTAACTCCTATTGAATTAATCCCCGCTGAGCTTGCGGCAATGAGATCTAGTTCTGTATCACCTACCATCCAAATATTAGAGGTTTTTTCAATGTTCATTTTATCTAAAGTAGTCAAAATAGGTTCTGGATGTGGTTTTGGATGTTCAACATGTTCATATCCTGTAATTACTTCAAAGTAGTCTTTAATACCTAAATGTTCAAGTAAAGGAATCGTATACTTTCCTGTTTTTGTCGTAACAATTGAAAGCCTTGCAAAACTACTTGCTAATTCTAAAGCATCAATAGCACTCTCTAAAAGTTCTGTTTGTGCTTTCGAAATGGTTTTATACCGTTCTTTATAGGCTGAAACAAAATCCCAAACAACTTCTTGCTCAACACCTAACTCCTGATACATAATATCTAATGGGTGTCCAATCAGCGCTTTGATGTCTTCTTCTTCACCATTAAAATCAAATTCAAGCTTTTCAAATGTGTGATAGAAAGTTGATACAATGGCATCAGTAGAGTCAATAAGTGTACCGTCTAAATCAAATAAGATAATATTTTTTTCTTTCAATGTTGTCCTTTTTATTTCGATGCGTATTCTATCATGAGAAACTTAGAGTACTTCTTAGTTCATAAATTTATACAGTTTGTATAAAGTGGAGTTTAAGGTTTTATCCAATCTTTTTGGTTATGCATAATACCTGTAAAAGAGGGTTCAATATTTTGAATATCGCTGTTAGCCACTGTAATAGTGTTTGCAATGTATAAAAAGAGATATGGAACGTCATTGACTATTTGTTTAAAGATTGTTTTATAAATTTTTGAGAGCTTTTCTCTATCAATAGTTGTTGAACCTTTAATTATAAGCTCATCAACTTTTTTATTATTGTAACCTACAAAATTAAAAGCACCTATTTTTCGTGAATCACTATGCCATAAAGGGTAGGCATCGGGCATAAGTGCCAATCCCCATCCAAGAAGTACCGTTTCAAAATTTCTTGGATGTACTATAGTATTCAAAAAAGCTTGCCACTCCATAACACGTATGGACATTTTGACCCCAATTTTTTCTAGTTGGTACTGTAAGATTTGTGCGGCGTTAATACGTGTCTCATTTCCAGTATTTGTTACTAATTCAAAACTAAAAGGATTGCTTTCATCATAACCAGCATCTTTAAGTAGTGCTTTTGCTTTTATTGTATTTTGTTCTATTGGTTGAATAGTATCGTCATAAGCAAAGGTTCTAGGTAAAAAAGGTCCATTACACACTTCTCCATGACCAAAAAATAGAATATCAACCATCTCTTTTCGATCAATTGCAAGTGAGAGGGCTTGTCGTATACGTATATCTTTAAATTTTTTATTTTTAAGATTAAAGCCTAAATAGGTATAACCAAAATTTGGACGCTCAATGATTTTATAATCTTTTTTAAATTTTTCATCAATTTGGCGATCAATTTGTAAGGGGGTTAAACCTCCAATATCAAGTTTTTTTTGTTTGAGCATTAAAAATGAAGTGGTTGGGTCTGGCAAAAATTTATAGTGAATTTCATCAATTTTTGGTTTTCCTTCAAAATAGTTTGGATTTGCATAAAGCCTAATATCTTGTCCTGTTTTAAAACCTTTTATTGTATAAGAACCTGTACCAATTGGTTTTTTATTAAAGTTGCTTCGCATTAAATCTTTTTCATCTTTTAAAAGATGCTCTGGAAGTATTCCCACCATCCAAATTTCTAAAGCTTTAAAATAAGGTTTTTTATAAAGAACTTCAATTGTATAATCATCAATTTTTTTAACACTTTTCACTTCTTTGTAGTTGGACAAAATTGAGGTAAAGACTTTTGGATTATGAATTTGTTCATAGGTAAAGATGACATCATCTGCTGTTAGTTTTTCTCCATCATGCCAAAGTACATTTTGTTTTAGTTTAATAATAAGTGTTGTGTTATTTTTAAATTCGTGAAATGAGGCTAAATCATTAACAACCTTCCCCTTTTTGTCATATTTGAATAGTCCATTAAAAAGCCAATCAGCAATTTCTGAACTGGCACTATCATTGGCTAATATAGGATTGAGTCGACTTGGACTTGAACTCATTGATAAATTAAGTGTTGAAGCACTTAATTGAATGAATAGTGAAGAGTGAATAATGAATAATATAAAAATCTTTATTGTTTTTTGCATGAAGTATCTTAACAAAAAGTGCATAAAAAAAGGAGCAACTTTCGTTGCTCCTTTGAAAACAAATTGAAATTGCTTTTGAAAATACCAATTATCTTTTTGAGAATTGAGTAGACTTTCTTGCTTTTTTCTTTCCGTATTTCTTTCTTTCAACAGATCTTGCATCTCTTGTTAATAGTCCGTAAGGTTTTAAGATAGTTCTGAATTGCTCATCATAAGCAACTAATGCTCTAGAAATACCATGTCTTACAGCATCAGCTTGTGCAGAGTAACCACCACCTAAAGTCTTAACTACGATGTTTACAGAAGTCTCTTGCTTAGATACTTCAATTGGTTGCATTACTCTTTTTTTAATAGCTTCGTGACCACCTAGCCATGCGTCTAAAGATTGACCGTTAATAGTAAGTTGACCGTTTCCGTTCTCTAACCATACTTTAGCTACAGAAGTTTTTCTTCGTCCAGTTGCATATACTTTTGCCATTAGTCTTATCCTTTAATTTGCGCAGTGTGAGGGTGTTCGCTTCCTGCGTATACTTTTAATTTTTTTAACATTTCTTTACCAAGTTTTGTTTTTGGTAACATACCTCTAGTAGCTAGTTTGAATAACTTTTCAGGGTTGTTATCTAACATATCTGACATTTTGTGAGTTTTAGTACTTCCAAAATAACCAGAGTGTGTATAATAGTTTTTATCTTCTAATTTAGCTCCAGTAAATCTTGCTTTTGAAGCATTTACGATAACTACGTAATCTCCACAGTCTACGTTAGGAGTAAAACAAGGTTTATGTTTACCTCTTAGGATAGTTGCAACTTCAGTAATAATTCTACCAAAAACTTTATCTGTTGCATCAACTACTACCCAATCTCTTTCGATTTCATTAGCATGTGCCATTTGAGTAAATTTCATTTATTTCTCCGATTTGATTAATGAGGTGGAATAATAGTGTAGTAATACTTATATATAGCTTAAATTAAGTATTATTTAATATTTTATGATAAATTCAGAACCCTCATGGAGTTTTGACTTAATTTCAAGCTTGAATTTGTGCATAGTAAGGATATTTATGACGATATTTAAGCCTAGTCCTAAAGAGTTGTTCCAACCATTTTTTGAGACACGGTAGAATTTTTGCGTAATTTTTGTCAATTCACTCTCTTCAATACCAATACCTAAATCTTTTATGTGTAAAGAGTTCTCTTTTATCTCAATGGTAATATCATCTTCAGAGTATTTAAGTGCATTCTCTATGAGGTTAGAAATGGCAATACTCATAAGAGGTTCATCAACTTTTAATTTGTAATCAATACCTATAAGGTGAATTTCTCTCTCTTTATAATTAGTCTTTAAATCGGAGATAACATCTTTACAAATTGCTTCTAATGAACACTTTGTTAGTGTTCCTGTTTCTTTACCCTCTTCAAGTTTTAAGGCTAATCGTAACCTATCAATAAGTGCAGAGAGTTTATTAGCACTTCCATGAATTTTATTTAAGAATTTTTCTTTCATTGCAGATGGCATATCTTCATCAGTTAAAATCGTTTCACTGTAGCCAGAAATAATAGCAATAGGATTTTTAAACTCGTGAGAAATTGCTGAGATAATTTCATCTTTTTGTTTATTAGCTAGTTTTAGTTTGGCTGTCTGTTTAGCTTTTTGTTTATCTTTACGGCTCAATCTTATAGCTACTTTTTTAAGCAAACGAGCAATTTTATCAAACTCTTGGGTATAACTTGAAGAGATATAGGTTAACTGCTCTTTTCGTGTAAGTTGTAGTAAAAAATTTAAAATATTATCGGTCTCTTTTTTTATGCGTTTAGAGATTAAATAAGCAGCAAAAAAAGCACAAATTAAAAAGAGTGTAAAAATTGGAATAACTGTTAAGGTAAGTTTGATGAAGTTTTCATTGATTTTATCAAGATAGTCTGCCATTCGAATATAATAGAACTTATCTTTGATAGCAACACGTTTTGCCACATAAAGAAGGTCTTTTTTAACTGTATTTGAGTAACGAATACTTGTACCCATTCCATCATATTTTGCGTGAATTACTTCAGAACGATTAGCATGGTTTTCTAAGGTATCTTTGTTTTTATCACTTTCAGCGATAACTTTTCCTGTGTCATCAATAATGGTAATTCTAAGACTTGTTTTTTCTTTTAATAGTGATACAACGGTTTCAATATTATCCATAGAGTGTAATACCACTGAAAGCGAATCAATATTTTGGCTAATGTTTTTTTCAATTTGATCGATGTAGATTGATTTTGACCAAAAATAGGTTGTAATACTAATGAGTATCAGTATGGCAAAGAAAATACCTAAAAAGGTTCGCAAAAAGAGTTGGTGAATTTTTAGCAAAAGATGTAACCTTCCCCTCGAATTGATTTAATATACTCTTTGTTCCCTTCTGCATCAATCTTTGCTTTGAGTCGTTTGATTGCAACATTGACTGTTTTGAGTTTTTTATCAAAGGAGTCTTCCCAAACCGTTTCAAGAAGATGCTCTCGCGAGAGTAAAATATCTTTATTTTTCATAAACTCTAAGAGTAAATCGTGTTCTAAGTGGGTGAGTTCAACGGGCTTTTCTTCAATAAAAAACTTTTTATTAGAAGCTTTGTAGGTAATATCTCGAATTTTTAGAAGTTCAACTTCATTTGAGCTACGTTTAATGACTGCTTTAACACGAGCTGTAAGCTCTTTAAGGTTAAAAGGTTTTGTGATGTAATCATCAGCATGTTTTTCAAAACCTTCTAAAATATCTTTTTCTTTATCTTTTGCTGTAACATAAATGACAGGATTATTGTAGCCTTTTGCTTTAATGGAATCAATAAACTCTGAACCTTCTGCTCCTGGTAAGTTTCTATCCATTAAGATTAAATCAATAGGCTCTTCATCCAGTACTTTAGTAACCTTTGGAGAAAGGGATAAAAAACCAATAGTCTCATATCCCGCTTTTTCTAGAGTGTACTCTAATAGTTCTAAAATATCCTCTTCATCTTCAACGATTAGAATCAGTTTTTTTGTTTTCATTGTCACTTTCACATACTTCACATGTTCCATCTTCATTACGCTCTAAGTCAGATATTTTTTTACTTTTTCTGTCATCCTCATATTCAATAACAGTATCTTTGGAGATTTTAATAACTCCTGGTGAAAACTTAATGGCTAAAATTCTAAAGATAAAGAAGATAAAGATAATAGCAAGTAAAAATGCAATATCAAAATAGTCCTTGTTTTTGTAGGATGCCAAAATAATTACATCACGAATTAAAAAAATGATAAAAATATCGATAACAAAACGTAATCGAAGTTTCTCTTTTTTTATAAAGTCTGAGATCATCTTTACCACTTCCATGATAACAATAAACTCTAACATCAAAATAATGGCTTTATAAAACTCTAACTGTACGAAGATAATACCGACGAATATTACCGCCGCTATTAAGACTTCATAATTACTTCTAAAATATTTTCGTATGTTTGCTAATGCTCTTTTCATGGGAAGATTATAGCATAACTTTAATCACATCATTAAAGATGATAGGGTTATGATTGTTCAATCTCTCCTCCTTTTAGTGCAAAAAGCAGTAGGTTTGCAATGGAGGCTGCTCTATCAGCATTTTTTTCTAACCGTCTAAATGAACTTAATAAATCAAAATAGTCTTTTGAAAGTTCAAGATGTTTTGAAATTAGTTTTAAAATATTTTTTTCAACCATAGCATATAAATCATCAGTTTTTGATTCTTCAACAATCACACGATTATAGTTCTCTTCTGTAGTATGTTCATCATAGTTTTCAATCATTGAGATAGTAATCTCTAACGCCAATGTAGAAGCTTTAAGTAAAGGTACTGCATACTCTAAAATCGCAGCTGTACTTAAATCATCACTGAATGACTTTCTAAAGGTTTTAATAAATGTTCGTGTATTTGCTCCAGCACGTACTAGCTCATTGGTGATTTTTAAAAAAGCTACCATCTCTCGTAAGTCTTTTGCTTCAGGAGAGTAGAGTGCTAAGGTTTTAACAATTAAGTTGTCTATCTCATTGGATTTAGTCGAGAGCTTTTTAACAGATACTTTTATATTATTAAGCTTGGCAACTTCTCCATTTTTCAAAGCTTCTAATGCATCCTTATTTGCATCAACAACACTTTTACCAATAAGAGTAATCTCTTCTCGAATGGTTTCTACTTTTTCTTGATATGGTTTTAACATTATCCGAACCTTCCTGTAATATAATCTTCTGTTTTTTTCTCTTTTGGATTGACAAAAATTGCCTCTGTTTCATCATACTCAATCAATTTTCCTAAGTGGAAAAAGGCAGTATAGTCTGCTACTCTTGCTGCTTGTTGCATGTTATGAGTTACGGTTATAATGGTATATTTCTTTTTTAACTCTAACATAAGAGCTTCAATTTTCTCTGTTGAAATAGGGTCAAGCGCTGAAGTTGGCTCATCCATTAAGATAACTTCTGGTTTAACAGCAATAGTTCGTGCAATACAAAGTCGCTGTTGTTGACCCCCTGAAAGTGAAGTACCTGGATCATTTAATTTATCTTTTACTTCATCCCAAAGCCCTGCATCTCTTAAAGATTTCTCTACTAACTCATCGCACGCTTTGCCTTTTTTAACATGTCCATGTTTGAGTGGTGCGTAAGCCACGTTGTCATAAATAGATTTTGGAAAGGGGTTTGGTTGTTGGAAAACCATTCCTACTCTTTTTCGTACAGATACTTCATCCACATCTTTATCATAGACATTTTTGTTATCAATGATTACAGAACCGTCAATTTTAACAATTGAGATAAGGTCATTCATTCTATTTAAACATCTAAGAAATGTTGACTTACCACACCCAGAAGGACCAATAAGTGCTGTAATTTTATTTTCATATAGAGGTACTGTAATATTATGAAGTGCGTGGTTATCTCCATACCATAGATTTAATTCCTTGACATCAACTTTAATACTATTTTTTTCTTTTTTGCTCATTTATATAGTTCTCCTATAATCTTTTTATTTCTAACAAAGTTTTGCCTGTCTTTGTTGGTGTTTGTTCCTCACACATCGACTGCGGTTCCGCCTTTAAAAAAGTGAAGAAGTTTACTCTCTTTAACAAGTCTCACCATTTAACTTCATATTTTTTTCGTAGATAAATTGCTAAAGTGTTAAGTGAAATTAATACGGTTAATAACACCATAATACCTGCGGCTGTTTTTTCAACATACATTCGTTCTGGCATACCTGCCCATGTAAATAGTTGCGCTGGCATAACTGTTGCTGCATCAGTTATCATCGAAGGTGCATCGGGAATAAAGGCAATCATACCAATAATAATCAGAGGTGCAGTTTCACCCATGGCTTGTGCTAAACCAATAATTGACCCTGTCAAAATACCAGGGAATGCTAATGGTAAAACATGGTCTCTGGTCACTTCTATTTTGGTTAATCCTAAACCATATCCCGCTTGTCTGATTGAATCAGGTACCGCTCGTAGTGCTGCTCGTGAACTTACAATAATAATTGGTAAGGTCATAAGTGCAAGAGTTAGACCACCCACAAGTGGTGAAGACCTTGGCAGTCCAAAGAGGTTAATAAAAATAGCAAGTCCAAGAAGACCAAACAGAATTGAAGGAATGGCTGCAAGATTGTTAATATTGACTTCAATAATTTGCGTAAATTTATTATCATCTGCAAACTCTTCAAGATAAATTGCTGTCATAACACCAATAGGAAATGCAAATAGCATTGTTATTGCTAAGGTTAAAATGGAACCCACAACAGCTGAATTAAGTCCTGCAAACTCTGGAATCTTTGAATCTCCATTGGTAAAGAAGATTTCATTAAATTTCATTTCAATATTACCAAAGGCTTTCATATCATCAATAAGTGCACGATCTTTTCGTTTGAGCTTGTAGTAGTGCCCTTTTAAGTATTGGTCAACTTGGTCATCGGCTAATGCCCAAACAAGTTGTGTCGTTCCCATAAGGTCTGGATTTTGTTCTAAATGCTTAGGAATACCTCGTGTCCAAGCTCTAGAAACGACTCGTCGATACTTTCTATCAATGGCAGCTCTAGGATTTGTCATCGCTTTTTCACTATAGGTTACTTCGATTTGTAAGTAAGCTTGTTTAAATGCAGGTGTTCCCTTTGAAATAATATCAAAAAGGAAAAATGCTAAGAAAGCGATTGAAAAAATAAGCGATGATAAGGTAAAGGTCTTAAACCGCTTAGAGCTTCGATGTCTTCCATTGAGTGTTGCATCATAAAATGGATTTTTTTCTTTTTTCTTTTTTTTGTTTTTAAAAATCATAATGTATTCACTTTATATTTTTCTTTGAATTTTCGAATTAGCATTAAAGAAACAATGTTTAATACTAATGTCACAACAAATAGGACAAGACCTAATGCGAATGCTGATAGGGTTGCTGGTGAATCAAAAGCTTGGTCACCCACAAGTGCATCAACAATTCTTACAGTTACTGTAGTCATATCTTCTAATGGATTCCAAGACAAGTTTGGTCGCAGACCCGCTGCCATTACAACAATCATGGTCTCTCCAATGGCTTTTGAAAAACCTAATAAACATGCTGATATAATCCCTGGTAATGCTGAAGGTAAAACAATATTTTTAATGGTCTCACCTTGGGTCATTCCAAGACCAAGTGATGCTTTTCGTTGAGAATCTGGTACCGCTTTAATAACATCATCTGAAAGGGATGAAATAACAGGAATAATCATAATTCCCATAACAACCCCTGATGCAAGTGCTGAGTTAAATGTTGCTTCAAGTCCAAAAAAAGCAGCAGCTTTTACAATAAAAGGAGCTACAGTAATGGCAGCAAAGAATCCGTACACCACAGTAGGAATACCTGCAAGAACTTCTAAAATAGGTTTTAAATAGTCTCGTGTTCGATGGGATGCATATTCACTCATATAAATCGCACTTCCTAATCCAATAGGAATAGATACTGCAAGTGCTATAAAGGTAATCATTATCGTACCAGCAAAAATTGGTACTGCTCCAAACTTACTTCCTTCAATACCTGGAGACCATTCTGTTCCCGTAATAAAGTACCAAAAGCTTCTTATTTTAAAAAACTCTATTGCTTCAAAAAGGATTGAAAATAGAATTCCAAAAGTGGTAAGAACAGA
>CAZIES010000072.1:0-13350 GCA_964538295.1 uncultured Arcobacter sp.
CAAAGGAATCATTATCGCAACCTGTAGAAATTGTAAAAGAGAAGTGGAAAATAAAAAAAGACAATGTCCTTATTGTGGTATTTTAAATCCCACCGTAACACTAAAAGATATCTTTATTGGAATTGCTTTTGTTCTAATTATTATGTCAATCTATACCTATTTTGTTAATAGCTAGTAATTAATTCTAAACTCTCGCTTCATATTTGTTAATAACATCATGACATCACTTTTTTCACGAGGATTTGAGTAACGTTCATTTTCAAGCTCTTGAATATTTTTATGAAAACGTTTAAGAAAATCAATAATGTGTTTTGGTATTTCATTAGTATTGTTTATAAAAGATTTCTCTTTAATTAAAAAACAGACTAACTCTTTATTTCCAATAAATGCCGCATAATTAATCGGTAATACCCCAAAGTTATCAGCAATATTAATTAAATCAGACTTTTTCTTGAGTAAAAACTTTATAACATCCAATTTATTAGCCCAAATAGCATTATGCAATAAGGTTCTTCCTTTTGCATCAAAAACATTAATATTAGCACCACAGTTATAGATATTAACATTAATATCAAGAGAGTTTTTTAATACAGTATTATGCATGATGGTTCCACCAAAATCATCACGATAATCAAGATTGATCCCATATTTAATTAACTCTTTAATACGTCGTTTTGTCTCTAGGGTCTCTTCTTGTCCTTGAAACTCTAAATAGTACTGTAAAATATTTTTTTTGTTTTCATTTACTTGATTTACATTTGCACCATATCTAAAAAGCTGTTTTGCATAGGTATCATTATGGGTCATTAGTAAAATAAAGAAATAAGGATTGCCTTGAGAATCAAGCTCATTTAAATCACAAATATTGCTTTGTAAAATAATTTCAAAAATAGTACTCAAAATACCATCTTTTGAAAAATTCATGATAATATCTTCATCCTCTTCAATCGCTAAAGACTCTATAGAAAATGGGATAATTGATTCATCATAATTATTGGTATAGATAAGAATATAGATAATCTTTTCCATTAAATTCATGTTCTTTTCATCACGAATATCAGGTTTTGCTCCATAGGTTAAAAGCAACTTTATCATATCTAAATACTCTTTATCTGCTTGCATTACTGCTGTCTCTAAAGGGGTTGCAAACTTCTTGTTTTGCATATTAGCATTTGCACCCTTGCTAAGTAGAAGATTAGCTGTCTCTAAATCATTTTTAGAAACTGAAATCATTAATGCATTATTACCATCTTCATCTGTTTCATCAATATCAATTCCCTTATCAATAAACTTATTAATAAGTTTTGATAAAAACTGCTTTTGACTATACTTAGCAAGGGGTTTTTGTAAATTTTTTAAAAAGTTAGTAAGTAGATTATCTCCACGTTGATCTTTTTGTTCAAGTACCTCTTTAAAACGAAGTGCGAGTTCTATGAGTTCAGAAATTTTCTCTATCTCAGACTCACTGGTTGAAGACTCCATACGTTCACTTAGATAATAAATTATATTTCGACCATAAATATCTTGTAAAGAAGGGGATACTCCTTTCGTGAGTAAAAAACTAATCACCTCTAATCTTCCATGTTTAACCACATGTAATAAAGAGTCTTTATTTTCATCTTGAATATTTAAATCACTACCCTTTAACTCAAAAACAGCATCAATAATCTCATCTTTTCCAGAAAGAACTGCATCAAAAAGAATATTTCGTTTATATTTATCTTGAGAAAAAGGCTTTTTAGTTGATTCAACAACTTTTTTAAAAAGAGGAACATCCCCATTTAAAACAATATCTTGAAGAACAATTCTTCCTTTACTGTTTTTGTAATTAAAATCAATATTAAACTCTTTAAAGAGTTCAAAAAACTCTTTTGGATGTGCTGAATTTACAAAATAGAAAAATGCAGGAAAAGTGTGTATATCTTCAATATAAGGATTAGCATCTTTTTGTAAAAGCCATTTAACCGAAAGAATTTTACTATGTTGTACCAAACGATGCATCAAGGTTGTTTTTGTGGAATCGTTAATAAAATTATTAACATTTACGTCATCATATTTATTTAATAACTTGTCAAGTTTAGGGAAACTAATTGTTTTTTTCTCTAATTCAACAAGCAAAAGCTCCATATGATTTTTTGATAGTTTGTTTAACATCTCTCAACCTCAAATCCACATTTTCATATCAGATTATAGCTATATCCTATAATGAAATAGTACATTATTATAATATTTTTTCCATAAGAAACACCCTTTTTATCCAGCAGTATCTCATAAAACAAGTAGTTATTTCAATATTATTACACAAATTCTTTATTATTAACGAATTATTTTTCCAACAATAAAACCAAAAGCTAAACCAATAAAGTGAGCATACCACGCAATTGGAAGACCGATTAAAAGAGGTGCTACTGAGATTATTAAAACCCACGTAACAATTCCCTTTCTTTGACTTTTATCAACAAGTGCCACATAACCCATTAAGACACAAATCGCACCTGAAGCACCTACTAAATTATGGTTAAGTCCAATACTAAACATAAAAACAAAACTCATAATTGAAGTGAGCAATCCACCTACTAAATAAAGAATCAAGAAAGTTTTTACCCCTCGATACTTCTCAATTAAATTACCAAACTGATATAAAACAAACATGTTCATACCTAAGTGTCCTATACCTCCATGGGCAAACATACTTGATAAGGGTTGCCACCAAAAAGCATACTCAAGAAAAAACCCATTAAGTCCCATATAGACAATACCATGTTCAATATTGATTTGCACAAGATACATCAATACGGTTAAGCCAATTAAAGCATTGGTAAAAGTTATATTATTTGCTCGCATTATGTCTAAACGCCTTTACTGTACAATTTATTCTATCTCTTATATCATCCTTATCATACTTTAAAAAATCTGTATGCATTCTAAAAACCTCTTTTTCATTAATACGAAATGACGTCATGAGACTTCCTGCATGTAATTTGCATGATTCATCTTTTTTTCGAGGGTCATTTTTATCATTTTCTACAATCTCATACTTTATTTTAACAAAATAGTTCTTCTGACTTGAAGCTTTTAAAATCGCTTTTTGAAAATAATCATCTGCTTGTGTTATAGAGATATGATCTTTTAAATAAGATTTACCAAATTTAGGTTTAATCAAACCACCATCAAGAACATATGCACCACTATTTAAGAGTTTATTGGCTTCATCTAAAAGTTCTTGATTATAGATTTTATCAAAAGTATAACTGCTTTTTTGGCACTCCAACTGGGAGTTAACACGGGGTGGTTTAGGAACGTATTTAACATATATTGTTAAAACAATCGTCATAACAACTATCGTAACCAACGTAAAAAAATTATTTATAGTTTGACCTTGGCTACGATATTTGTGCATTATAAATGTCTTTTATACTAGTGCCTCTTTTAATACATCTTCAATTGTATCTACAGGCTTAATTTCCATCGCTTTTTTTACTTCAAAAGGGATGTCTTCTAAATCTCGTTCATAGTTTTTACGAGGTATTAGTGCTTTTTTGATTTTTGCTTTAAATGCAGCAATAAGTTTCTCTTTTAATCCACCAATTGGTAATACTTTTCCTGTTAAGGTCAGCTCTCCTGTCATAGCTACATCAGAGTGTACTTCTCTTTGACTCAAAATTGATGCAATGGTTGTTGCCATAGTAATACCAGCACTTGGTCCATCTTTAGGGGTTGCTCCCTCTGGAATGTGTAAATGAATATCGTATCGTTTATAAACTTCACTGGAATCAAGTTGTATATCTTCCTCTTTTTCTTTAGCACTTCTAGGAATAATAGAATCATTAATTTTAATTGTATTCGTATCAATTAATAGCTTAACAACAGAGTAAGAAATTTTAGATGACTCTTTCATCACCTCACCCATATTTCCTGTTACTGATAAAATCCCTTTGCCTTTTAGTTTTATGGCTTCAATTTTTAAAATATCTCCACCAACTGCTGTCCAAGCTAAACCATTGGTTACACCAATAGAGTTTTTCTTATCTGCTGGGTCAATTTCAAAGATAGGATTATCTAAATAACTTTTAATATTCTTAGTTGAAATAGAGACTTTTTTAACTGTTTCATCAGAAACAATCTTTTTAACTGCTTTTCTAAAAAGTTTAGAGAAAGTTCGTCTTAAGTTTCGCACACCTGCTTCTCTGGTATATTTAGAAATAATAGTCTCAATTGTTGGCTTACTTAAACTAATCTCACTCTTTTTCAGTCCATGACGCTCTAACTCTTGTGGAATTAAATAATCTTTTGCAATATGATACTTCTCATTTGGTGTATAAGAAGAGATTTCAATAAACTCCATTCTATCTTTAAGTGCAGGAGGAATTCGTCGTGCATCATTTGCTGTTGCCACGAAAATTGATTGGGATAAATCAATAGCAAAATTTAAGTATAAATCCCTAAACTCATGATTTTGTTCTGGGTCTAAAATTTCAAGCATAACTGCACTTGGGTCACCTCGGTGATTAGCTCCAAGTTTATCAATCTCATCAAGTACAATGACCGGATTCATTTTCTTTGCATCAATCAGTCCATTTACCAATCGTCCTGGCATTGCTCCAACGTACGTTCGTCGATGACCTCTAAGTTCATTAACATCTTCCATACCACCAAGAGCAATTCTAACAAGTGGTCGCTTTAAGGCTTTTGCAATAGAGTTGGCTAAAGAAGTTTTACCCACACCTGGAGGTCCTACAAAACAAAGTACTGTTCCTTTTGATTTTAAACTTTCAACATTTCGTTGTTCAAGTAACTCTTTTACTGCAAAATACTCAGAGATTCGCTCTTTTGCTTTACATAAAGAGTAGTGATCTTTGTTTAACTGCTCTTCTACGTTTGCCACTGAAATTTTATCATTGGCAAACTGTCCAAATGGAATATCTAGTACTTGCTCAATATAAGTTTGTAAGAGTGAAGCATCAGGTGAATCTTGATGCATACGGGAGAGTTTATCTATTTGTTTTTTTGTCTCTTTAAAACCATCAGCTGGCATATGCGCTTTGATTTTACGTAATCTTTTTTTATACGTTTTAATCTCTTCATCTTTTTTGCTATCAGTTCCTAACTCTTTTTGTATCGCTTTAATTTGCTCTTTTAAAAAGTAGTCTTTATGGGTTTTTTCAATTTTTGAGTTTACTTTTTGGGTAATCTCTTTTTGAATTTTAAAACTTTCACACTCTTTTTTAATGGTTTCAATCAGAGCATAAAGTCGTTTTTCTACATCAACCTCAGCAAACAGTTTATAAGCTTCATCTTTTTTAACCCGTAACACAGAAGAAATCAAGTCTGCAATTCTAATAGGATCATCATTTTCATCAATCGTTTTAATTAAATCTGATGGAAATTTTGGATTAATTTTTGATAACTTTTTAACTTGTTCTCTTAACACATCAATAATTGTTTTAACCGAGTTTTGGGTAAATGGTTTTGGTTCTAAAATATCAACAAAACACTCATCAGGAATCTCTTCTTTAAAGTCTTCAATTCGTCCTTTAACTAACCCTTGAAATAGTACCTTAATTTTACCATCAGGTAAGGATACTTTTCGCATAATATTTCCAACAACTCCCACATCATAAAAATTATCTTTTGCTCGTGGTTCACCCTCTCGTCCTGCTTTACTTACTGCAACAATAACAAGTTTATTATTTTCAATCGCATTTTCTACAGCAGCAAGATTAACTTCGTCCCCTAAAAAAAGTGGGGCAATCATAAATGGATATAAAAATATTTCGTCTTCTATAATAAGTGGTAAATTTTGTGGAAAAGCTTCGTAATTCTCTAATTCCATTTAAACTCCTTAAAAATTATTCAATCTTATTCAAAAATGCTTCGGTACCAAGGAAGCTCTACAGGTTCGATTTCATTTTTATCAACCCAGTTTTTCTTTACTTTTTCATCATAAAACTCTGCTGCTTTAGGCTTATCAAGTCTGACATAGAGTTCAGAAATCTCTTTATCTAATGATGCTTTTGCCATAAAGAGTCGTGCATTAATTGTATAAACTAAAGGCAAGTATGGTGAGTTTGGATAGTTTTTAATAAAATTATTACTCTGATTAATTGTTTGAGTTACTAACTCTTGTTCTCTAAATCTATCAGGTATTGATAAAAAGTTTGCCTTAATTTTTAAATAACGTACATAATCAATATTTTTACTTAACGCAAATCGTTTAGTATACTCATCAAGATAATAGTTTGCTAACAGATACTGTTCTTCATCAATATGCGCATTGGCTAAAATCTGTAGTGATGTTGCAATCAGTGGTGAGTTTTTATGTTCACTTTGAAGTGAAGTATACGTATCATCAGCAGCATCAATATCCCCCCAAGCAATCTCTTTTACAATTTTATTGTACCAATAAATAGCAGGCTTATTATACTCTTGAATTTTTTCACTTTTTTGAGAACACGCTGAGAAAAAAAGTGCACTGCTTCCAATAAGAAGTGCATTAATACCAAGTCTCATTCGTTTGTTAATTTTTATCATCGAAAATCCTTATCATAAAAGAGAGTATTTTATCCAATACAACCTTATAGCAAATAAAATAATAAAATATTTGCTATAATAATTTAAAGTTAAAAAAAAGGTTAAAAAAATGAAATTAACACTTATTGGTAACGGTATGATGGCTAAATCTTTAGCCCATGGCTTAATCAATAATTTTGAAGTTGAAATTATTGGTCGTGATGAAAAAAAACTCCATGCCTTACAAGAAGCACTACCTAGTATAGAGACTAAAGTAATTGATGATGTAGAAGATATAACAGGTAAGCATGTTATCTTTTGTGTCAAACCTTATGCCTTACAAAGTGTTGCAGTACGATTAAGTGGAAAAGCAAACATTCTTTTTTCAATTTTAGCGGGTACTCCTCTTGAAGCACTCAAAAAACAAATCAGTGCTCAATATTATATACGAACAATGCCTAATGTTGCAGCTTCAGCTAAACAATCTATGACTACTATTACAGGAGATAAAGAGGCAAAAAATATTGCCATAGAGATTTTTAATAATATTGGAAAAACCGTTTGGGTCAATACTGAAAATCAACTTGATATTGCCACAGCCGTTGCAGGAAGTGGACCAGCATTTTTAGCATTAGTAGCAGAAAGCCTAGCAGATGGTGCAGTTAAAGCAGGACTTGAACGACACTTAAGTGTAGAGCTTGTACAAGGTCTTTTTGCAAGTATGTCTGCACTTCTTAAAAATAATCATCCTGCTATTATAAAAGATTCTGTGATGAGTCCTAATGGAACAACAGCAGCAGGTTATGCACAACTTGAAGAGGGTGCAGTTCGTGATGCCATGATTAAAGCAGTTGAAAGTGCATACGGTAAGGCCCTTGAAATTTCACAAAAATAGTTTTATCTTTTTAGAGACTATTTTTGCTCTTATTGTTCTTAGTTTTGTTGTGAGTAGTTTTTTTAAACTTACTCATCAACAAAATGAGAATGGTTTTTCATTAAACACTATTCATTCAATCATTCAATTTAAAACAGCACCTACTTTATTAAACACATCTACACAAACCTTACAATTTATCAAAAATAATAATGAACCCTATAGTATAAAAGTATCTCAAACTATCTATAATGATGGGAAAATAAAGCTAATTCAGTATGAAAAATAGTTATCAAGCAATTATCCTTTTAGAAGTTATTCTATCCATCATTATTACTGCCATCATTGTAATCAATGCTATGATTATTTTTAAAGAGTTTCATACCCTCTCAAAAGAGGAGTTTTATAAAGAAATTTGGAAACTTGAACTTAGAAATACCCAATATTTTTTAGAAAAGAACATACAAACAATAAGTGATATTAGTAAAATAGAGTACATAAACCAAGAACTTTTTTATAACAACCATCGCCTACTTCAAAATGTAAGCACCTATAGCTTTTATAAAAGCAAAAATCAAAATATTATAAAAATATGTATAGCAAATAACCTATGTGAGGAGTTTATTCTATTATGAAAAAGGCGTTTACTCTATTGGTAGTTTTAATCATTGTTTCAGCCTTTAGTCTACTATTACTTTTTAGCATTGAAGTTAAGACATTAAAAAACAATAATCAAACTAAAGCTTATTTATATTTACAAGCTAAGCTGCATATGCAATTTTTAGAAGACGTTGCCAAAAATCTTAGTGATGATACGATTGAGACCCTTTTTTTACAAAAAGAGAATTTTAGTTTTGAAATTCATAATTTAGAAAAACGCACAGAGCTTTTTGTCTATTCAAATAAGCAAGATATTCGTTTACACAAAAGCCTTACAAAATAACATCAAGTATTTTTTTTGCTAATTTCAACGCTTTTGCTCGATGAGAAAACTCTTTTTTAACTTCAAGAGGAAGTTCTCCTAAGGTTTTATCAAACCCCTTTGGTACAAAAAGTGGGTCATAACCAAAACCATTACTACCTACTTCTTTATTTGTAATCATTCCATGCATCCAACCATGAACAGTACACACTTCATGTTTATAAACGATGGCAATACAAGCTGTGTAAAAAGCAGGTGTTCGCTCTATTCCTAAAGCATTTATTTTACCAATTATTTTTTCATTATTTTGTTTATCTGTTGAGCCCTCACCCGCATAACGAGCAGAATAGATACCTGGTTCATTTCCAAGAGCAGGCACTGTTATACCGCTATCATCAGAAATAACAACTGCTTCTTCATCATCTAATTTTTCATAGATAGCTTTGGCTTTAATAATAGCATTGGCTTTAAAACTATCACCATCTTCTATAATCTCCATATCCCCTAATAACTCTTTAAAAGTTAATACGTCCATATCCGGCAATAATTTCTTGAACTCTTTTATTTTTCCATTATTAGAAGTAGCTAAAACTATTTTCATATCTTTCCTATTCAACAATTTATTAATAATTTTTCAATATAATTCCTGACATTTTAACACTTTTGGGATTATATATGCTTAAATCAATCATGCCACTTAGTGCCATTATATCATTACGATTTTTTGGTCTATTTATCGTTTTACCAGTTATCTCTGTTTATGCCATGCAACTTCATGGTGCTACGACAACACTTGTTGGAATTGTTGTTGGGGGTTATGCACTTACACAAATGATTTTTCAAATTCCATTTGGAATTATGAGTGATAAGCTAGGACGAAAAGGAACCATTATTTTAGGACTTATTCTTTTTGGTTTAGGGTCACTTTTATGTGCTGTATCAAATGATATTTTAACCCTGATGCTAGGTCGGTTTATGCAAGGAGCAGGTGCTATTGGGGCAGTAGTTACTGCAATGATTAGTGACTTAGTTAAAGAAGAACAACGACCAAAAGCAATGGCAATGATGGGTGGAAGTATCGCTATGGCATTTGCTGTTTCTATGATATTAGGACCAACTATTGGGGCTTATTTAGGAGTAGAGATTCTTTTTGTATTAGTTGCTATTATTGCCTTTGGTTCAATCTTTGTTTTATTAAAAATGGTACCAAACCCACCACATATTACCCACACCTATAAGAAAAAAGGCAGTGTTAGCTCGGTTTTAACCAATGCAAATTTAATTAAGATGAATATTACCAACTTTTTACAAAAAGGATTAATGACTTTTGCATTTATGATTATTCCTATGGTTTTAATCAATAATTTTGAATGGGTAATGGCTGATTTATGGAAAGTCTACCTTCCTGCAACTATTTTTGGTGTTTTAGCCATGGCACCTGCAGCAATTATGGCTGAAAAGAAGGGAAAATTCAAAGAGATTTTAATGCTTGGTATTGCTTTTTTTACCATTGCTTACTTACTCATTGGTACTAGCCAAAGTGCGGTCATGTTTGTAGTTGGCGTAGTTGTCTTTTTTATTGGATTTAATATGCATGAACCAATCATGCAATCACTTGCAACAAAATATGCAAAAGTCTATCAAAGAGGTTTTGTTTTAGGAATTTTCAACTCTTTTGGTTACTTTGGAACATTTTTAGGAGGTCTTTTAGGAGGTCTTTTCTTTGAAAAAGTTTCACTTTTTGAAATCGTTGTTGCTATTGCAGTGATTTGTATTTTATGGATCGTACTTATTTTTACTCTGCCAAATCCATTAAAGAAAAAAACACTTTATTTAAATCTCGATGAATATAAAAGAGAAAATACAACAGCCCTTGAGTCTTGTCAAGGTTTAGATGAGTGGTATTTTAATGAGAGTGAAAATCTGCTCATTATTAAATATGATGAAGATGTTATTAGTAAAGAGTCACTCACGAGTTTATTAAAATAACGAAATACATAGCCTTTTTTAGGCTATGTATACTATTGGTAATTATTTAATTTTAAAACCTCTACACAAAAACTACACACACTTTTAAAAAAATTACAGTATACTATTACTATGAAGTCGCTTGTTTTCCTTTCAATGATTTTTGTATTGTTTCTTCCTTTGACGGCAAATACCCCTCATAATATTACCCAGTCAAAACTCAATCAATTTACTCAAAAATATGGTAAAAAAGCACAAAAAAGAGTGCTGCTTTGGGACAACCTTATTGAGAATACTAAAGGGAAAAAAACACTACAAAAACTCAAAAACGTCAACGATTTTTTTAATAAAATTCGGTACCGTTTAGATATTAAACATTGGAAGAAAAAAGATTATTGGGCAGCGCCATTTGAGTTTATGGGTACAGGGGCAGGTGATTGTGAAGATTATGCTATTGCCAAGTACTTTACTTTACGAAAACTTGGAATTCCTGATCATAAACTTCGTATTATGTATGTTAAATATCGTGGAAAACGTACACGATTCGAACAAGCACACATGGTATTAACCTATTATCATAAACCAAATACCACTCCAATTGTTTTAGATAACATTAATAAAAAACTAAAACTAGCGACTAAAAGAAGAGATTTAAAACCTGTTTACAGCTTCAATGCCAGCGGTTTGTGGCAAGCAAAAAACAAAGGTAAAACATTTAAGCAAGTAGGAAAAAACAACTTAAGATCATGGAAAGATCTTATGAGTAGAATTTAAAAAAGGGTTAACAATGTCATTAGCAAAACAACTGTATCTCATCATATCACTCATATTTTTGATGATATTTACGGGAAATTTTATTATTAGTGTTCAAAATACCAAAGAGTATCTTCAAACTGAGTCTTCAACCAAAGCTCAAGATACAGCAACCTCTTTAGGGATGACACTCAAGCCCTATATGCATAATAAAAAAGATCCTGAAATTGAATCAATTATTAAGGCAATCTCAAATCGTGGATTTTATAAAGAGATACGATTAGAAGATGTAGAGCTAACCTTTACCAATCAAGATTTAGTCGTATCAGCACCCCAGTTAGATTCAAGTATTGCTTGGCAAATTAGTAATGTTAGTGTTGCAAATGAATATGGGAAAATAGATATGGATAGTGATGATACTCTTGGTAGTGAACTTGAAGCCTTAGAAAATGACACGTCATCATCAAATGATATTGTTGATAACGCCCAAGAAAAAGTTTATAAATTTATTCCTTCACAAAAATATAAAGATGGAGGACTTATTCCTTTTACCTTTAGTATAACCTATAAGGATACAACAACACAAATACATTCAAAACTTAATCTAAGCAAAATACTCATAAAAGAGCAAAGAGAAGAAAAGTTTGACTACGTTCCTCAATGGTTTATTAATACCCTCCCCCTACAAATGAGTGAAAAAAGTAGTGAAATTAACTCAGGCTGGAATACCACAGCAATTATTTACGTAAGTGCAAATGCAGGAGATGCCTATGCTAAACTCTACGAGCAAGCTAAAAGTGCTATTGTTTATGCCATCATAGCTTTTGCAATCTCTATTGCTTGTTTAGTTGTTTTCTTACAATTTATACTACAACCATTAAAAAACATTGAAAAACTTGCAATGAATATCTCTAAAGGACAATTTTCTGTTATTAAAAAACTTCCTTGGACAACAGAGATAAAAAATGTAGCCATTGCCATGAATGAGATGTCAACTAAAATTGAATCTATCATTAAAAAACTTAACTCAAATATTGAAAATGTTACTAAAAAAATCTCCCTTGATGATTTAACCAACTTAAGTATTCGGCAAACCTTTGAAACCGATATGAAAAAAATGTTTATTTCAAAAAATAGTGGCTATGTGCTCTCTGTCAAAATACATGACCTTGGAACGTTTGCAAAAAACAATAGTAACAATGATGTTGATAAATTTATCACATCATTTGCAATGATTTTAAAAGATACCAATAATGCCTTTGAGTTCCCAATTTCAGCTTACCGTTTTTTTGGTTCAGAATTTGCAATGATTTTAGAAAATGCTACCCATGAGGATACAAAAGCAGTTGCTCTTTACTTAAAAGAAGAGTTTGAAAAATTAGGTACGCATGTTAATCATACCCATGTCGCTAATATTGGAGCAACTCCATTTAATCCTATTGGTACTACACCAGAAATGCTAAGTGCGTGTGTAGAAGCATATGAAATGGCTAAGCAAATAGGTCCAAATGAAGCCTTTATTCGAGATGACAGTGACCTAGCAAGAGATATGCAAGCATGGAAAGAGTTAATCTTTGACATTATTGATAACGCTAAATTTAGTGTAGGTTATATTGGTGATGCGTGTATTATGTGTGGAAATGATGAAGGAAAACTTGTTATGCAAGAAGCCTTTACTCAAGCAAAAGATAATAGTAATGAACAAATTCCTATTGGAACCTTTGTTTCTATTGCTGAAAAGTATGATAAAGTTATTGATTTTGATAAAGCAGTTGTCTCTAAAGTAATAGAGCATATTATCACAGGCAACCTAAGTCATGAAATCTCTATTAATTTATCCCTTGATTCTATTGGAAATTTAGAGTTTATTAACTGGTTAGAACATACCATTGAAAAAAATAAGACCATTGCTTCACAACTTGTTTTCTCAATTACAGCTTACGGAGTTGCCAAAGATATTAACAAATTTAAACTCTTCTCAAAAGCTATTCACAAAGTTGACTCAAAAGTGATTATTAAGCGATTTGAATCTAAATTTGTACCACTAGAAAGTATCAAAGATTTAAATATTGACTATATAAGATTAGCACGTGATTACACAGATAAAATTTATAAAGATTCAGGAAAACAAGCCTTTGTAGAATCAATGCAAGAGTTATCAAACCTATTAAATATAAAACTGTTTGCAGAGAACGTAAAAGAGGATGAGGATTATGCAAAGGTTAAATCACTAAATCTTCATGCTTCCAGTCGATAGACGCGAAAACAAGTAGCTTTCTACTTGTTTCGTTTACTTAATATTAAGAGTTCATTAGTATACAAG
>CAZIES010000073.1:0-13254 GCA_964538295.1 uncultured Arcobacter sp.
TTAGAAAGTTGGGATATAAATATTTATACACTCTATGCAAGGGATTATTTTAATAAGATTTTTAAAAATATTATTTATGATATTAAACAGAGTAATAATCCTCCTAAAGAGCGTTATGATACTACAAATCAATTTGATTGGATAAATGTTATTAGAGATACTAAAACATTAGACTTAAAAAAAATCAAGAAATATGAATCTATTTTTACAACAAAAGAGACAAAGCCACACCTTGTTTTTTTGTATAAAAAGTATAATCAATATAAAAAACACTATTTTATCAACCCTTATCAATCATTATTAAAGTCATATACAAAAGATAGACAGATTTTAATTAATGCCATTGCAAAACAAGAGAGTCAATTTATCCCCTCTTCTATTTCAACGGCATATGCACAAGGGGTGATGCAAATCATGCCTTTTTTATCAAAATCAATAGCTAAAGAACTAGAAGAAGAGTACTCTATTTATAATATGTTTGAATCTACGTATTCAATTCGTTATGCACATAAACACCTTGACACCTTAGAAGGACAATTTAAGCACCCTCTTTTTATCGCTTATGCTTATAATGGTGGTGGAGGTTTTTTACGTTCTATTTTAAAAAATGGTCTTTTTGAAATAGGAAAATATGAGCCCTATTTAAGTATGGAAAAAGTTCCTTATTATGAGACAAGAGAGTATGGAAAAAAAGTATTAACAAACTACATTATTTACAGCAATAAAATAAAAAGAAAAAACTTAAAGCTTACAACTCTTTTAAAAAGGTTAGAGAAGCCACTTTCCCAGTAGAAGATGTGTAGTTTAAAACTAAATTATTGATATTCTTTTCTAAAATTTCTCTTTTTTCTTTTTCAAATGAAATAAGATAATATTTAGCCCAATGATTCTTTAAAGGAATATTATTAAGTTTATCTTGTGCTTCTAAAGTATTAACAACAACTGCTGGTTTATCATTAAGTGTTACATTTAATGTTTTGTTTTTAGTCAAATTATCATTATTAGTTTCATAAATACCAACAATAAAATTTTCATACTTATTATTATATTTTTTATCAACAGAGTTTAAATAAGTTGCATTAAGCATAGCAATTACATTTTTATTTTCTACTATATCTGTTTTTTTTGTATATTGTAAAGCACTGTTATAAAAGTCATCTTTTTCAAAATATTTAGTTACTGAATATGATGAACAAGCGTTAAAAAATAGTGTGATAAAAAGTGAAAAAATGATAAGATGTTTTGGCATAAAAAGTTCCTCTATATTCTAATTTTTCGTAATTTTACACTAAAGATACTTTAACCATCATTTAGATAAAATCTGCCCCATGAAAAAGAATGAATTAAAAAATTTAGCAGTAGCCTTTAGTGGTCCTTCTAATAGTGGAAAGACAACACTTATTGTTAAGGTTGCTAATATCTTACAAGATAAGGGTTTTAAAGTTTGTATTGTCAAACATGATCCTAAAGATAAAGCGCGCTTTGATAGACCGGGTAAAGATTCTGATAAATTCTCTCAAACGGGTGCAGATGTTGCAGTGGTGAGTCCAAATAGAACAACGATGTTTAAACACCATACTTCTTCAATTGATGAAATTATAGAGATGTTTGACGCATTTGATTATTTATTGGTTGAAGGGTTAAAAACATTACCTTTACCACGAATTTCTATTTTTAGAAATAGTTTAGATGAAACCTATTTTAAGGTGACAGACGCTATAGCTTGTGATGATACAATTAATCAAAAAGAGATTCCAAATACAATCGATGTACTAGATTTAAATAACCCTGAAGCTGTTATAGCGTGGGTTGAAAAAAATGCTAAAAGAGTAAAAAAATGAATGATATATTAGAAGCAATTAAAGAGTCAGCTGTTGCGATTAAAGCGTTGATTGAGACCGGAGATACGGGTAAGAGTGATAATGAGAATTCCACAGGAGATACTCAATTAAAACTTGATATTCAAAGTGATATTATAATTGAAGAGCTTTTTGCACAAGTTTCTAGTGTTAAAGCTATTGTCTCAGAAGAACAAGATGAGATTAAAAACATTAATGTAAATGGTGAATATTTAATTGCTTATGACCCTTTAGATGGTTCTTCATTAGTTGATGTCAATCTTTCTGTTGGTTCTATTTTTGGTATTTACAAAAATGATTTTACAGGCGATAATTTAGTCGCTGCAGTGTATGTAGTATTTGGTCCACGAGTTGAGTTAGTTATTGCTCAAGATGATGTTAAAATGTATCGACTACTTAATGGAAAATTCCATTTTATGCAAAAAATTATACTTAATGAAAAAGGAAATTTAAAAGCTCCTGGTTCAACACAAAGTTGTTGGGCTCCTCACCATAAACAGATGGTAGATGATATTTTCAATGATGGTTATCGTTTACGATATTCAGGAGGAATGGTACCAGATTTACACCAAATTTTATTAAAAGGTGGAGGACTATTCTCTTATCCTGGAACCTCAGATCGACCAAAAGGAAAGTTACGACAACTTTTTGAAGTATTTCCTTTTGCCTTTGTGTATGAACAAGCAGGCGGAAAGGCAATAGATGGATACCAAAGAGTTTTAGATATTAAAACTGAGCACATTCATGATACAAGCCCTTGTTTTTTTGGATCAAATATTGAAATAAATCGTGTGTTAGAAGTTTATAAAGAACATGGAAAATAACCAACAATCAGATGAGTGGGATGAGAAACTAGAATTAAAACTCGAAGAGTTAAAACAGTGTCAAATCTCCTTAGGATTTCAATCATGTAATTCATGTGATAAGTTTTTTGAGTGTGAATTACGAAAAAAATATGTAAGAGCTGTCTATGAGTCTATGAATAAAGGCGCTGGCGGTGGATTTGAATTTTAATTAAAGGTAAAAAATGCAACAAAATTGTAAAAATGTATATATAACAACACCAATTTATTATGTAAATGATGTGGCACATATTGGTCACGCATATACAACAATTATTGCAGATATGTTAGCCCGCTATTCGCGATTAACGGGCTCAAAAACATTTTTCTTAACAGGTACTGATGAACATGGTCAAAAAATTGCTCAAAGTGCTGAGCAAAGAGGACGTACTGCACAAGAGTATGCTGATGAAGTTTCTGGTAAGTTTCGAACACTTTGGGATGATTTTGATATTACCTATGATAAGTTTATTCGAACGACAGATGATGAACATAAAAGAGGTGTTCAAAAAGCTTTTGAAACAATGTATAACAAAGGTGATATTTATAAAGGTGATTATGAAGGTTTTTATTGCGTATCATGTGAAACATTTTTTACTGAAAAACAGTTAATAGATGAACAATTTTGTCCAGATTGCGGCAAACCAACGAACATTGTAAAGGAAGAGAGTTTCTTTTTTAAACTCTCTAAATATGAAGATAAACTTATTGAATGGTATGAGCAAAATGAAGACTGTATTTTACCACGAGCAAAAAAGAATGAGATTGTAAACTTTGTAAAAAGTGGTTTACGAGATTTATCAATTTCTCGAACATCATTTGATTGGGGTGTTAAACTTCCAGAGTCTTTAAATGAACCAAAACATGTTATGTATGTATGGCTTGATGCTTTAATGAATTATGTAACTGCCTTAGGCTATGGGAATGATGAAAAAAATATGGAGTTTTGGCCAGCAACAAGTCATTTAGTAGGTAAAGATATTTTACGGTTCCATGCTATTTATTGGCCAGCATTTTTAATGAGTTTAGATTTGTCTTTACCAAAACATATTGCAGCACATGGTTGGTGGACAAGAGATGGTGAGAAGATGTCAAAATCTAAAGGAAATGTAGTTAATCCTAAAGAAGTAGCTGATGCATATGGTTTAGATGCTTTTAGATATTTTATGCTTAGAGAAGTACCTTTTGGTCAAGATGGAGATTTCTCACAAAAAGCTTTAATGGATAGAATTAATTCTGATTTAGGAAATGATTTAGGAAATTTACTTAATCGTATTTCAGGAATGTCAGGAAAATATTTTGATTTTAAAGTTACCTCAAAAGATGTTCAAAAATATCATCAAAAAGAGCTTGATGAAGTTGAAGCTATTTTAGAAAATATTGAAGAGTATTTATATAAAATGCAAATAAATCGTTATTTAGAAGATATTTGGAAAGTTCTTACTATTGCAAACAAAGCCATTGGTGATTATGAACCGTGGGCAAAAATGAAAGAAGATAAAGAGGACGAAGCTATGGCATTAGTGGCACTTATTACTAATATTATGGCAAGAGTATCGCTACTTCTTGATTCTGTTATGCCTGAAAAGATAGCTAAAATTGCAACGTCATTAGGTATTAAAATTTCAACTGATAGTTATAATAGATTAATTAAAAGTAAAGAGTTATTAGCCGATACAACGATTACTAAAGTTGAACAATTATTTCCTCGAATTGAAGAGATTTTATTAGAACAAGCTCCAGAAGTTAAAAAAGATAAAAATGAAGTAGAAGTCAAAAAAGAAGAAGTGGTTGAAGAAGAGGATAATTTAATTACAATCGATAAGTTTTTTGAAACAACATTAAAAATTGGTACTATCGTTGAAGCTGTTGAAGTACCAAAATCAAAAAAACTTCTTAAACTTCAAGTTGATGTAGGTGAAGGCAAAAATAGACAAGTGCTTGCAGGAATTAAAGAGTTTTATAGTGCCCAAGAACTTGTTGGAACCCAAGCGTGTGTTGTTGCAAACTTAAAACCAGCTAAACTAATGGGAATGTTAAGTGAAGGTATGCTTTTAGCAGCCCGTGATGAAAATGGTTTAAACCTCATTCGTCCTGAAAAACCAAAAGTTCCTGGAACTAAAATTAGTTAAGACAAGACTGCGTGAAAATCTCTTCAATTACCGATATTGTGGAGGGAGAACTTCTTAATTCTCCCTCTATCTCTTTTGTTTACCATATTAAAACAAATCCAAAACGTGTTAATGAAGGAGATCTTTTTATTGCAAAAAATAGTAAAGATTTACAACTTGCCATTAATCATGGTGCTTTTGGTGTTATTATTGATTTTGATGTAGAGATTAGTGATAATGAAATTGCTTGGATAAAGGTTGCCTCTTATGAAAAAGCACTAACTAGGCTTTTTCGTTTTCATTTTTCACATTTTAATTTGAAAGTTTATTCTTGTGATAAAATTACCTATGAACTTCTTTTTATTTATAGAACACTCAATAAAAACTTAAGATTTTTAAAATCAAAATTAGAAAACTCAATTGAAATTATTGAACATGTCAGTAAAGATGATATTTTAATTTCTTGTGATAAGAAATTACTGGATGATATTTATCCTAATAATTTAAATTTTAATCAAAAGAAGTACTCGATTAATAATTTAATTGAGCACTCTATTTTTGAAACTTCTTTCTCTTATAGTGATATTTATTTTTCAAAGATAAAAATTCCTTCACTCTATTTGCAACAGCTCTTAAGTGTTTATGAGTTTTTTAATAAAACGATTGATTTTAATAAGCTTAAAAAGTTTAGTTGTTTTAAACCTATTTTTATTGATAGATTTATTAATATTATTGAATTCGGTAAGAGTGATAAGTTTTTGATTGTCCAAAAAGACTATACATTGGTAACTCAAGAGATAGCATATATTAAAAATCATTACACTTATGCTAAAGCTATCTATATAACAAATACATATAGTGAAGATTTAAATGCAGAGCAAATTGTTATTAAAGATATTAAGATTTTAAAAGAGGTTTTACGTAACAATCGGTTTAATTGTGCCTATATTATAGGGTTTGATTTTACTGATGTTGAAAAAAACTTAGTAAAATCAAACCAAGAGTTAACCCTTCTTTAGTAAACCATACCAAAAGAGCTAACAACTTTTCCTAAAACATTGATTTCTGTTTGATTAAGTATTTGTGTAGGATAATCTTTATTATCTGAGATAATATCAAGATGTCCATCAACTCTTTTTTGAATACGTTTTACAAAGAGCCCATGATTTGTTGTAAAAGCATATATACCATCTTTAAATCCATCTTTTCGTCCTTTATCAATAAAGATAATATTGTCAGAGTTTAAAGTTGGTTCCATGGAGTCTCCTACAACATTAATGGCATCAATATTTTTAAGGTTCTCTTTTCCTCCTAGCATATTTATAAAATAAGGTGGAACTTCTAAGGCTTCATAATTATCTTCATTCTCATATGCCCCTCCTCCTGCACTGACACTAACTTCTGGAAAATATTTAATCCAATATTTATCAGTGCTATCCACAAGAGAATCAGGGTTTTGATTATAAAGTAACCAATTGATTGATATTTTTTTTAAGGCACAAAAGTCCAAGATATTAGAGTAAGGGATTTTGTTACGATTTTTCATGGTTGCAAAATTTGCTTGTGAAAGCTCTAGTGCATTTGCAACATCTTTATCAAATACCTTACCTTCTTTACCATCTGTGCTTAAAACATCCTTTAATTTTTCGATAATTTCACTAACAATTAACATCTCATCTCCTTATTTATTTAAAATTATATTACATTTTGCAATATTTTTCAAGGGTTTTATAAAAATAGTTTAAAATTTGATATATTTTTAAAGGATGTACCATGCAAGCACTTATTTTAGAATCAAGAGATAGTTTTAACAGCTGGATTAAAAAAATCGATGAATTACTTTACGAGTATGGTAATAAAATATTGTAAAAGTGTACAAAAAATGTAAATTTATAAATTTACTAAAAAAGAAAAGAAAAATTAATTTTAATAAAGCAACTTTACTATAAAATTACGTATTTAATTTCTGGTGGGAACCACGGAGAGGAATATGGAAGTAAACGTAATTTTCGAAGCATTTAAATTTATGATACTTGGTATGGGAGTTGTATTCTCATTTCTAATTATCTTAATTTTTGTGTTAAAAGGTCAAAAAAATCTTTTGACAAAGTATTTTCCGGAAGCGGAAAAGAAACCTGTAAAAAGAGCGCAACCATCTGTTGCATCTAACAATTCTGCAAAAATAGCTGCAATCGTTGCTGCTGTACAACATCACAAAAATCTTAAAGGTTAATATAAATGGCTAAAAAATATATTGATGTCATGGATACTACTTTCAGAGACGGATTTCAATCTGTTTTTGGTGGTAGAGTTTTAATGGATGATTTCTTTCCAGCTGTAGAAGCTGCAAAGGAAGCTGGTATTACTCATTTTGAGTTTGGTGGAGGAGCTCGATTTCAATCATTGTTTTTCTATTTAAGAGAAAATGCTTTTGAGATGATGGATAGATTCAGAGAGATTGTTGGACCTGAAGCTAATTTACAAACATTAGCAAGAGGTATTAACACTGTAATGCTTGATACTGGTTCAAGAGAACTTGTTGATATGCATGCAAAAATGTTTTCAAAACATGGTGTTTCAACAATTCGAAACTTTGATGCTTTAAATGACGTTCAAAACTTAGAGTATTCTGCTGAGTGTATTAAAAAGTATGGATTAAACCACGAAGTTGTTGTTACACTTATGGATTTACCTCCAGGATGTGAAGGTGCGCATGATGTTCCTTTTTATGAGAAAACATTAAGAAATATTCTTGATAGTGGTGTTCCTTACGATTCAATCTGTTTTAAAGATGCATCAGGAACTTCTTCACCACAAAAAGTTTTTGATACAATTAAAATGGCTCGAAAACTTGTTGGTAAAGACACGCATATTAGACTTCATACTCATGAAACTGCGGGTGTATCTGTTGCATGTTATTTAGCAGCACTTGATGCGGGAGCCGATGGTATTGATTTAGCAGCAGATCCAGTTTCTGGTGGTACAAGTCAACCAGATCTTTTAACGATGATGCATGCTGTTAAAGGAATGAAATATGACCTTGGTGGCTTAGAAATTGAAAAAGTTCTAAAATATCAAGAAGTATTAAAACATCAATTAAAAGACTACTTTATGCCGCCTGAAGCGACACAAGTATCTCCTTTAATTCCATTTTCACCAATGCCAGGTGGAGCATTAACTGCAAATACTCAAATGATGAGAGATAATGGCACTTTAGATAAATTTCCAGAAGTAATTAAAGCAATGAGAGAAGTTGTTGAAAAAGGTGGATATGGTACATCTGTAACTCCAGTTTCACAATTTTATTGGCAACAAGCGTATGCAAACGTAATGTTTGGACCATGGAAACAAATTGCTCCAGGATATGGACGAATGGTACTTGGTTACTTTGGTAAAACTCCAGTTGAACCAGATGCAGAAGTTGTTAAATTTGCATCTGAAAAGCTAAAATTAGAGCCTACAAAAGAGAATCCTTTAGATATTGCTGATAGAGATGAGAAGAAAACAATGGCATATTGGGAAGGAAGACTAAAAGAAGAAGGTATCGAAACAACTGAAGAGAATGTTTTTATTGCAGCAGCTTGTGATGAAAAAGGTATCGCTTTCTTAAAAGGTGATGGACCATTAAATGTTAGAAAAATTGATGAAGTTTGTGAAAACGATAAAGAATGTAACTTAGGAGAAAATAAAACAATGAGTAATGCAAGTGGAAACTATACAGTAGTTGTAGATGGACAAAAGTTTAATGTAAGTATTGCAGAAGGAAATGCTGATATTCAAGTAACTCCAGCAGCAGATGCACCAGCGACTGAAACAGCAGCACCAGCAGCAGCTTCAGGAGAGGGAGCAGATGTTCTTGCCGCAGTAAATGGTAATGTTTGGAAGGTTTTAGTAAAAGTTGGTGACAAGGTTGAAAAAGATCAACAAATCATGATTTTAGAAGCAATGAAAATGGAGATTGATATTAATGCTCCAGAAGCAGGAACAATTACTAATATTGCGGTTAATCAAAACCAAGCTGTTGATGAAGGACAAGTATTAGCAACTATTGGCTAATATTAAATGGAGATATAATGAAAAAAAGTCTATTAATTTCACTTTTTGTTCTTTTGATGGGAGTATTTAGCGTTAATGCATTCGCTGCTGCTCCTGTAAACAGTGGGGAAGCTGTAGAACCAAAAGCGTACGAATCTAAATCAATGTCACAATTAGTTGAGTCATTTTATGCAACAACAGGTCTTAAAGCAATTCTTCAACCTCAAGAGGGTGTAAAAGATGCCCATGGTAAAGAGATGTCACTCTTTGCACAAAGTGGTGGTAGAATTATTATGATACTTATCTGTTTTGTTCTTTTCTTCTTAGCTATTAATAAGGGATTTGAACCATTACTACTAATTCCAATTGGATTTGGTGGTGTATTAGCAAATATTCCAATTGCGGATATGGCAAGTGAGAGTGGAATGCTTGGTATTATCTATAATATGGGTATTGGAAATGGATTTTTCCCACTTTTAATTTTTATGGGTGTTGGAGCAATGACTGACTTTGGTCCGTTACTGTCTAACCCTAAAACTGCACTATTAGGTGGTGCAGCACAATTTGGTATCTTTGGTTCATTAGTTGGTGCAATTGTACTAGCTCAGTATGTTCCAGGAATTGATTTTACATTACGAGAAGCTGCAGCTATCTCTATTATTGGTGGAGCTGATGGACCTACTTCTATTTTCATCGCTAATGCTTTAGCGCCACATTTACTTGGTGCCATTGCTGTTGCTGCATATTCATATATGGCACTTGTACCAGTAATTCAACCTCCAATTATGAGAGCGTTAACTACTGTTGAAGAGCGAAAAAGAAAAATGAAAGCAACAAGAAAAGTTTCTAAATTAGAAAAAATTGTTTTTCCTTTAGTTGTTTTAGTACTTGCAATGTTGATTTTACCAGATGCAACACCACTAATCGGAGCATTATGTTTTGGTAACTTTGCAAAAGAATCAGGGGTTGTTGAGAGACTTTCTGATACAATGCAAAACGCATTAATTAACATCGTTACAATCTTCTTAGGTTTAGGTGTTGGTTCAAAATTAGCTTCTGAGCAATTCTTAGTAGCTGAAACTATGGGTATTATGGTTATTGGTTTAGCTGCATTTGCTGCAGGTACTGCAATGGGTGTTATTATGGCAAAAATTATGAATATGCTTAGTTCTAAAGAAAATCAAATTAATCCTCTTATTGGTGCTGCGGGGGTATCTGCTGTACCTATGGCTGCGCGTGTTGTATCTAAAGAGGGACAACAATATGATCCATCGAACATCTTACTGATGCATGCGATGGGACCAAACGTTGCCGGAGTTATTGGTTCAGCCGTAGCTGCCGGTGTACTTTTATCAATATTTAAATAAAGAGATAGGAAATAGAAAAAATGTCTGAAATCAAAGACCAATTAGGACTTGAAAACGTACAAATAGTACACAGAAACTCTGATGTGGATATGTTAAGAGACCACGCAGTTAAAAATGAAGGTGCAAAAATTTCATCTACGGGTGCACTTATGATTGACACTGGAATTTTTACAGGAAGAAGTCCTAAAGACAAATTTTTTGTAAATCAAGACCCATCAAATAAATTTATTTCATGGGGTGATATTAATAGAGCAGTTACTAACGATGTGTATGCTGATCTTTTACAAACTGCTAAAAAACAATTAAGTAATAAAGATTTATATGTTACTGATGTTTATTGTGGTGCTTCACTTGATTCTCGAAAATCTGTTAGATTTATTACAGAGGTTGCTTGGCAAGCAAACTTTATTCAAAACATGTTTATTATGCCGCAAAAGAGTGATTTAGAAGGTTTTGCTCCTGAATTTACTATCTATAATGCTTGTAAAACAGTTGATATGTCATATGTATCGCATAAACTTCATTCTGAAGTTTTTGTGGTATTTAATGTTGAAGAAAATACAGCAATTATCGGTGGTACTTGGTATGCAGGTGAGATGAAAAAAGGTGTTTTCTCTATGATGAATTATTGGCTTCCATTAGAGAAAAAGCTTTCTATGCACTGTTCTGCTAATATTGGAGAAAGAGGTGACACTGCCCTATTCTTTGGACTTTCAGGAACAGGAAAAACAACTTTATCAACAGATCCAAATAGAAGATTAATTGGTGATGATGAGCATGGTTGGGATGATAATGGTGTATTTAACTTTGAAGGTGGATGTTACGCAAAAGTAATTAACCTTGATAAAGATTCTGAGCCTGAAATTTATAATGCTATTAAAAAAGGTGCCATTTTAGAAAATGTTGTTGCTGATGAAAATGGTGTTGTCGATTTTGAAGATGGAAGTAAAACAGAAAATACACGTGTTTCTTACCCTTTAGACCACATTCCTAATCATACACCTGATATGAAAGGTGGACACCCTGAGAATATTATCTTCTTATGTGCTGATGCTTTTGGTGTTTTACCTCCAGTTGCAAAACTGACTAAACAGCAAGCAATGTACTATTTCTTAAGTGGATACACTGCAAAAGTTGCAGGAACTGAAAGAGGAATTACTGAACCAGTAGCAACATTCTCTTCTTGTTTTGGGGAAGCATTCTTGCCCCTAAACCCTACAGTGTATGCTGCACTTTTAGGTGAAAAAATTGATAAACATAATGTAAATGTATATCTAGTTAATACTGGATGGACAGGTGGACCTTATGGTATTGGTTCACGAATGAGTATTAAAAATACACGAGCGTGTATTAATGGTATTTTAGACGGTTCTATTAATAATAGTGAGTTTGAAACACTGCCTGTGTTTAACTTAGCTATTCCTAAGACATTAGAAGGTGTTGATACTGCTGTATTAAACCCACGAAATACTTGGGAAGATAAAGAAGCTTATGATGAGACAAAGAAAAAACTAGCTGCAATGTATATTAAAAACTTTAAAAAGTATTTAACATTAGAGAGTGAATATGATTTCACGGCTGCTGGTCCCAAACTATAAAAACTAGTTTCAGTCAATAAAAAAGGGGAAGATGTTAATATCTTCCCCTTTTTTTATAGTTAATTACAAATCAAATTTGCTCGAGAATGCCTTTAAAGAATAATTACTCCTTATAAAACTATAATAATACTTTCTAGGGCTTCTTTTAATTATCCCTCTATTTGGATCTCTTCAATAATCTCTAATCCAAATCCATTAAGTCCTACATAAGAGTGTTTTCCTCCTGAGGTTAATAACTTAATACCTTTTATATTTAAGGCATTAAGAATTTGTGCTCCAATACCATAATCTTTTTGAGACTCTTTATTTGACATGTCATCATTTAAAAAGATAAGAACACCGCCTTTTGCTTGTAGGAAGTTTATTGCTTTTAACATAGAGTGAAGTTTACTATCATTTAAAAAAAGTTTTATATCAGGAATAATTGTATGAAACTTTACATGTGTAGTTTCTTGAAGTTCACCAAATTGAATAACTGTATGAACACTTCCTAAATGATCTTTAAACTCTTTTTTTAATACGTTGGTATTAAAAAATGTATCTTCTTGGGTACTTATCTCTTCAACAAGTGTTTCATGAGAGAGACGATACTCAACTAAATCAGAGATGTAAATTTGTTTCATATTATGTTTTTGAGCAAATATGTCTAAATCATCTCTTCTTGCCATTGTTCCGTCTTCTTTCATGATTTCACAAATAACAGCTTCCCCATTAAAACCTGCTAATTTACAAAGGTCTACTGAACCTTCTGTATGTCCTGTTCTTATTAATACTCCACCATCTTTGGCTATTAATGGAAAGATATGCCCAGGTTTAACAAGCTCTGTTACTTTACTAACAGGATTTGCTAAAATTTTAATAGTATCATCCCTTTCACCTGCACTAATACCTGTTGCTGCATTTGCTGCATCTACTGATACTGTAAAGGCTGTTTCATACGAAGATGTATTAGATGCTACCATAGGATTTAAATCCAATCTATTTGCTGTCTCTTTTGTTACAGAGACACAAATTAGTCCTTTAGCATGTGTTGCCATAAAATTTACTTTTTGGTCTGTTGATAGAGCTGCAGCGTAAACTAAGTCACCCTCGTTTTCTCTATCTTCGTCATCTAACATAATGACCATATTACCTTTTCGAATCTCTTCAATTGCTTCTTGTACACGTTTAATTGCTGACATAATTACTCTTTTATTTTCTAATTAATATTTATTGAAATTATAGCAGAAATTTTAAAATTTCTTCTAAAAACCCTTGACAAGAAAAGGCTTTTTTACTATAATTTCGTCACTTAAATGATTGGGGTATCGCCAAGTGGTAAGGCCACGGTTTTTGGTATCGTTATTCGCAGGTTCGAGTCCTGCTACCCCATCCATTTATGTACCGGATCGCGGAATAGAGCAGCCCGGTAGCTCGTCGGGCTCATAACCCGAAGGTCGTTG
>CAZIES010000074.1:0-12901 GCA_964538295.1 uncultured Arcobacter sp.
TAGAGAGATTTATGTTCTTAAGCGTAGTTCCATTTATGTTCTTACCTAAGATTATAGAGACTTATTTTTCTCTTCCTTCTCACTATTTATCGTATGCGATTGGTATTGGTATTTTTGCAGGGTTGTTTTTGATTCAGAAAATAAGAATTAGAAAGAATTAAAAGAGGGTTGACCTCTTTTAATTTTAATCTATATTTATAAATTAATTTCCATGGTATGGTAACTCAATAATATAACCATACCCTTTTTGAGAGATAATAAAATCATCATCAATAATTTTATCTTTAAGTCGTTTCATAACGGTTCTAAATGCAGAATCATTAGTTGATAAATCATTCCACACTTCTTCTTTAAACTTTTCAACAGAAACTACTTCTCCTAAGTTTTTCATGAGTACTTCTAAAATTTGAGACTCTTTTTTAGAGAGTTTAACACTTAACCCATCTTTATAAAGAAGATTTCGACTTTTTTTATACGTATATGTTTTATTGAGCTCAATTGGTGCATCTTCATCATCAACACCTTGTTTACTCTCTAAAAGCTCCTCTTTAGCTTTTGTTAACATTTCCATCATATTGTCAACATTTAATGGCTTAACAAAATATCCTAATACACGTAAATTAATAAGTTTTAATAAGTCTTCTTCATTTTTATGTGCTGAAACTATAATAAATCGTTGATTTTCATCAATTTCTAAAATTTCATCAATCATTTCAATACCATCTTTATTTGGCATTTTAATATCAGTTAATACTAAATCAAAAACTTGACTATCTTTGACACTTTTTTTATAAAAATCAATACCTTCTTGTCCATCACTTGCAACAACAACCTCATCAAAAATTGTGTTTAAGTAAAACGATAAAGTCTTTCTTGCAACCTCTTCATCCTCTACTAATAAGACCCTTGTAATGTACTCACTCATCAGAGCTCCTAAAAATTTTTTCTATTATAACAAAATGTTAGTTAATTGGCAAAATAATTGAAAAATTTAATCCATCTTTAATAATTTTAGCACCAATTTTTCCATGCATATTTTTTTCAATAATTGTTTTTGACATGTACAGACCAATTCCTGTTCCTTGATTTTCAAACTTTGTTGTAAAGTAAGGTTCAAACATTCTTGATAAAACTTTATTTGAGACCGTACCACAATTATTAGAAATATCAATAATAGCATTGTTATTTACTTTTCTTATATCAATGGAGACTTTAGCATTAAAAGAGGTGTTTTTGCGTTTCTCAATAGCAGCATCTTTGGCATTATTTAATATATTAACAATCACTTGCATGAACTCATTTTCATATGAAAAGAGCTCTATTGCCTCACCTTTAATTTCAAGTTCAATATTTTCTCTTTCAAATTGTGTATCTACAATTTTTGCAGAGTTTTGAATTGCCTCTTTAATAAAAAAACTATTTTTATCTTTTGCCGGCTGATAAAAATTTCTAAAGTCATCAATAGTTTGAGACATATAATCAATTTGTATTTTAACTGAACCAATTGATTCATTCATATCCTCTTGGGTAAACTTTTTATTTGAAAAATTATCCCTAATAAAATGAATTAATAATGAAATATTATTTAAAGGTTGTCGCCATTGGTGAGCAATACTTCCTAACATCTCCCCCATAGAGGCTAATTTTGTTTGATGAACTAAAATTCTATCTTTTTCTATATTTCGTTCAACTTCATAATTTACACGAAGTTTTAACTCCTCTTCATTCATTTTCATCTGTGTAATATCATTAATATAACCATACAGATGTGTCACATTACCAAAGTGGTCTTTGAGTAAAATTGTACGATTATAAACCCACCTAATTGCCCCATTTGACTCCATCACTCGATAACTAATAGAAAAAGAAGAGAGCTTTTTTATAATAGCACTCTCAATAATATTTTTTAATTTTGGAATATCATCTTTATGAACAAAATCAAAATACTTCAATCGTTGCTCTTCTAACTGCTCTTTACTGTATCCATAACTTGTAATTGATTTAGAGACATAATCAATAGTCAAATCATCATCATTTTCCCATTTAAAAATAACAATTCGACCCACATCAACAAGTAATTCGACATCTTTTAACTCTTTAGAAATCTGTTTACTACTATCAATATCCATTGACATCATTAGCATACGTTCTGGTCGAAGTTTTTTATCTCTAAAAATCTTTCCTCGAACTAAAACCCATTGATACTCATTGTTACTATTTTTAAGTCGATGTTCACTAATAAAATGTTCACTCTCTCCTCTAAAATGTTTATTGAATTTCTCTTGAACTATTGATTTATCATCAGTATGAATTAAAGCAAACCAATCATCAAGCACTTTTATATCACCATGCCTATATCCAAACATCTCTAACCATTTATTGGAAAAGAAAATAGTGTTATCTTTAAAAGTAATATCCCATAATCCATCGTTTGAAGCGATAATAGCTAACTCATATCGCTCTTTCCACACCTTAAACATACTGTTTTTCATCTCTAAACGTTTATTATATCGAGTAAAAATAGTGGTTATAAAACGTGTAAATGCCATAAGAAAAATAACAATAACCATAATAACTGCAAAGATAATCAAAATAATAGTAATAAGCTGATTTTTATAAGAAGCTTCTACTTCTTCTTTTTTATGTTGAAAACTATTGGTTTTTACCGTTACTAAAAAATGGTATTTTGAAAAATTATAAATGTTTTCAACATCATTATTTAATAAAGCGGGATGATTATAGTATAAGTTGAGTATCTTTTTATCCTCTTCATTCTCTTTTAAAATATCCTCTAAATCATATGCCCTTGCTTTATTATAATAGTTAAAAACAATATTATTCAAATAGTCATAAAACCAAAAATGACCATCAATTACCTTGCTTTTGGTTAAGATAGATTCAAAAATAGCACGTTTTAGCTCAACTTTTATATCATCAATCTTTGAAAACACTCCAATATTCCATGAAATTTTAGGAAGTTCTTCAAAATAACTCAAACGAATAGAGCGACGTTGATGGTCAATCCAATATTGTAAATTTTCATTTCCTAACGTGGAAATATTTCTTAAAATACTTTGCTTAAACTTTTGCGTTTGTAGTTTAGAGTTTGTTAGTGTTTGCAAATACAAAATAATAGAGTCGCCATGGAAAATCTCATTGGTTTGACTATTATAAATAACAAATTGAACTTTCTCTTGTTGTTCAAGATTTTTTATATACTTAGAAATATCACTAAACGCAATCTCTTTTTTTAAAGCAGTTGCTTTGATATACCCTTTTAACTCATGAATATATTTTCGAAGATTCATCTCTTCTTCATCAAAAACAACACTAGCATTATATTTTACATCTGCAATATAAGCATTAAGCGCTTCTCTTTTATAAAAATCATCTTTTTGTTTTGTTAACTCTAATTCATTTTGCAATTTATTATCAATAATAATAGAGGTTACAATAAAAGAGATAATAGCAAGAAACAGAATAAAAATAGGAGGAATAATTGTGATTTGTTTTTTAATATCATGTAAGGTATAAAACCTTTTTTTAAGAAACATTAGTATGTTACCTTTGCTAAATATAAACCATTTGGAGCTGCAGGTACTTTATTATAATACTTCTTTTTCTGTAATTGCTCTTCCAAATCACTTTTTATTAATTTTCCATCAGAAATAGCTAACAAAAAACCTACCATTAGCCGTATTTGAGAACGCAAATACGAGTTTGCAACAAACTTAAAAACATAAATGTCTTTATACTTGTAAAATGAAGCTTCATAAATTTCACGTACTAAATTCTCTTTATCACTGCCTCTTTTATGAAAATATTCAAAATCATGTTCTCCTATAAAAGCAGTTATGGCTTCAGTTATCCTTTTTTCATTAATACTATGTACATGGGTGATATATTTGGCATTAAAAGGCGTTATTGGTTTTGTTGTTACTAAATAACGGTAAACTCTTTTTTTTGCATGAAACCGCGCATGAAAATCATCACTAACACTACAGATATGTCGAATAACTATCGTTTGAGGTAAAACACGATTCAGTGTTTTTTTTAACTTATCTAAATTTTCCCAAAAAGAGGGAATACGTATATTAAAAACCTGTCCTGAAGCGTGAACTTCTTTATCAGTACGCCCACTTAAAGTTATTTTTGGCTCAATATTTAAAAAAGAGAATGCTTTCATAAGTTGGTCTTCCACACTTAAACCATTAGGTTGACGTTGTGAACCTTTATACTGTGAACCGTCATAGGCTACTGTACATTTAACATTCATCTTAATAAACTTTTTGCACTCTTTTTTTATACACAAAGTAAGTTAATACAAACCAAGCCAATGGAATAAAATATAAGGCATTTAAAAAATACTTTTTAGCTAAGAAATCAGCAAAAATATAATATAAAACAATAGAAAAAACAGCTAATGCAACGGCTCTATTTTTTTCATATCGTGGATTGTAAAACCCAAAAGCAATCACTAAAAAAAGTGAAATAAAAGGAAAAATTGAGGTCAAAATATAAAAAGTCATTTTATCAACATTATCATTTCTTTTTAAACGTACCTTCCAATATGCAAAGGCATCGGTAAACTTTTCTGTTTGAGTATTTGATAAAGAATCATTAATATCCATGGTTACAAAATCAATTTGATTAATCTGCTCATTATCAATATGAAAAGACTTCCCAGTATTAAGTATAAAACTCAAGTTTCCTTTGGTATTATTTAAATTAGCTGTTTCAGAGATAATAAATTGATCAGCACCATTTTGTGTTTTAAAAAGTTTAACTTCTTGAAACTTTTTCTCCTCTTTTGCACTAATGTAGATAAGCCACTCTCCAAACTTTTGACCAAATTCTGATGCTTTAATATTAAAGTTTGCTTCTTTTTTCTTTGTCTCATAAAAACTACTCGTTAATGCTTTTGCCTTAGGAATTAAGCCTAAAGAGATAATAAGTAAGGCAATAGAAACAACTAACGTAATAGGAAAAAATATTTGTAGAATCTTTTTAGGGTTTAACCCAAAAGAGGTAATAACTATCAGCTCATATTCACTAGAAAGTTTTGAAAGTGTAATTACCATAGAGATAAAAAAAGAGATAGGTAACGTAAAAAAAAGGATATTGGGTACAACATATAAATAAAGCAGTGTTAACTCTACAAAGTTAATCTGAATTATCGATGTCATTGAAGCAATTCTTACTAAAAATATGATAGATGTAATAAAATATAGCCCTAAAAAAATAGGGAAAAAAGTAATACCAAACTGCGAATATAAATACTGTTTTAATTTCAACTAAAAACCTTTGAAAATGAGAAAAGGTACTCTACCCCTAATCCTAAAAGTAAATAAGGAATAAAAGGTGTCTGAGAATCTTGTTTTTTTATACTATTATATAATGAAGGTATTATAGCAAAAAGTGCCGCTAAAAAGATAGCAGTTAATCCTGCGCCCACTCCTAATAAAGCACCAATAATTGCCACAATAGGCAAATCTCCCTCACCAAGGGATTGCATCTGCTTTAAACTTTCATCTTTTGTAAAATAGTATTTAATATTTTGAATATAAAAAGTCATAATAAATTCTAAAAGAGCAAAGGCCCCAGCAAAAAGTGCAGCATTAGTTAAGGCGGTACTGATATTTAAAGGGGTTGCAAAAAAGACTAAAACAAGAGATAACAAAAGTAAATAATCAGGAACTGCTTTATACTTTAAGTCAATAAAGGCTAATACAATAAGGGTATAAAAAAGAAGTGTAACCATTACAAAATTCACTCCCCATCCTAACTTTAAAAATAGAAGAAGTGTTAAAATGGCACTCAAAATTTCCACAATAACATATTGAAAAGAGATTTTCTGCCCACAAAAAGAACACCTAGCTTTTAACAAAATAAAAGAGATAATAGGGATATTATGAAACCAAGAAATTTTATGATGACAATGAGGACATGAAGATGGTGATAAAAGCGACTCTTCTTTGGGTAAACGTAAAATAAGCACATTTAAAAAAGAGCCAAAAATAGCCCCTAAAATAAAAATAAAACTATATACCTCCAAAACGTCGCTCTCTTACTTTGAAATCACTTATTAAATCATCCAATTCATTACTATTAAATTCTGGCCAAAAAGTTGATGTAAAAAACATTTCAGCATAAGCATTTTGCCATAAAAGATAGTTTGATAGACGTACCTCACCTGAAGTACGAATAAGCATATCCACATCGGGAATACCCACCGTATCTAAACAGTTTGTAATATTTTCTTCTGTTATGTCGAGTTTTTGTTGGGTTAATTTTTTAACTGCACGTGTTATTTCATCTCTTGAACCATAATTCAAGGCTAAAACTTGAGTAAGTCCTGTACAGTGTGAAGTTTTTTCAATTGTAGTTTGAATTGTTTTTTGTAATGATTTCGAAAAACGTGACAAATCACCAATAGCTCTAAATCGTACATTGTTTTCTAAATAAATAGGTAATTCATTTTTCAAATACTTTTCTAACAGTTTCATCAAAAACTCAACCTCTAATTTTGGGCGCGTCCAATTTTCTGTTGAAAAAGCATACAGGGTTAAGTACTTAATACCAATATTATTACAGTGCGTTGTAATATGACGGACCGTTTTTGCACCCTCTTCATGACCTGCAGTTCGTTTTAAGCCTCTCTCTTTTGCCCATCGTCCATTACCATCCATAATAATAGCAATATGTTCAGGCAATAATTCATTATTAATAGGCATTAAAGTTTTTTTCCAATCGGCTGATTAACTTAAAAGCCACTTCTAATTTATCACCACTAAAACTAAAACTTTCATTTTTTAACAATAACTCTATTTCATTAGTGTTTGCACCAAAGCGGTTATTATCATTAATGATGTTAAGACATACCGCATCTAACTCTTTTTTAGTAAGCATTCCTTTCGCATTTTCTAAAGCGACTTCATCATCCATCTCTGCTTTAAAACCAACAGAGATAATCCCTTTTTTTGTTAAACTGGTTAAAACATCCATATTTTGCTTTAGTTCTAATTTCCAATCTTGCCCTAAACTATCTTTTTTTAATTTACCCTCAAACTGCTCTTTAGGTACATAATCAGAAACTGCAGCAACCATAAACAAATAGGGTCTCTTTTCAACCATTTCTTCTTTAGAAGTTATTTTTTCTCGTTGAGAAATACGTAAAGAGGTATCTAAATGCTCATACATTTCAGAAGAACTTTCAACATTTATCGTATGAATTGCATTAGGCAAGTTTTCATGCCCTCTTGAGCTTATTATTGTGACATCTGCACCTTTAAAATAAAGAGCCAATGCTAAAGATGAAGCCATTTTCCCGGATGAATAGTTTGATATATAACGTACATCATCAATTTTTTCAATGGTACCTCCACCACTTAAAACTACCTTTCTATTTATCCAATATTCACTTTGATTAAGTTCTCTTATTGTTGCATAATAGATATCTTCCACATCACTCATTGCACCATTTCCAATATCCCTGCAAGCTAACTCTTTAGAAATAGGTTCAACCATTTTATAGTTTGTATCTTGTAAATTTTGAATACTTTGTTGTGTGATTGCATTTTCAAGCATATTTGTATTTGCTGCTGGACATAATAGTTTAGTTCTGGGGTATGCAATAAGGCTTTGCGTTAAAATATTATCAGCAATTCCATGACTTAATTTATTAATTGTATTAACGCTCGCTGGAGCAACCACAAAAATATCAGCCCATTTACCTATTGCAATATGGTTATATTCTGAACTTTTATCCCAACACTCATTAGTATCATCTAAGATTTGGCTTTGTGAAATCGTTTCAAAAGTTAACGTAGTGATAAACTTTTTTGCAGATTCAGTCATAACCACTTTAACATTTGCACCTGCTTTAATATAAAGTCGAATCAACTCCAAAGATTTATAAATAGCAATTGACCCCGTAACACCAACAAGAATATTTTTATTTTTTAACATCTTAATCCTTTACGATTTACAATCAAGATTTATCTTGAAAAAACTTATAAAAAAATCCCGCAATATTTCGTGGCTTTGCTCTGCTTAAAGCTAACTCACCACTTTTTACATTTTTGGTTATAGTACTTCCTGCTGCTACCATACAATCATCTTCTAAAGTAACTGGAGCTACAAGTTGCGTATCCGAACCAATAAAGACATTTTTACCAATGGTTGTTTTATGCTTATTAATACCATCATAATTACATGTAATTGTTCCACAACCAATATTCGTACCCGTATCAATTTCACAATCACCTAAATAAGAGAGATGTCCTGCTTTAACCCCAGTAAGCTCTGCTTTTTTTGTCTCTACAAAGTTTCCAATGTGGGTATCTTTTAGAATTGAACCTGGTCGAATACGTGCCATTGGACCAGCATCGCTATTTTCTATAATAGCTCCATCCACGTGAGTATTTGTCTTAATATGAGAGTTAATAATTTGGGTATTGCCAATCAAAGTTACCCCATTTTCTAAAATAGATTCACCCTGGATTTGAACACCCTCTTCGATATAGATTGTATCAGGTAGTCGCATAATAACGCCTGCACGCATAAAAGATTCTTTTAACCTATTTTGATGAATCTCTTCTGCCTTAGCTAACTCATACTTAGAATTAACCCCTTTGAAATTCTCCTCACTTACCGTTAAAGGGTCAAGTATTTTACCCTCTTGAATAGCCATTTCAATTAAATCCGTGATATAGTACTCTTTTTGAGCATTGGCATTAGATAGCTTTGGTAAGTTTTCAAGTAAGAATTGCGTCTCAAATTGATAGATACCTGCATTAGCCGTTGTAATAGCTAGCTCTTGAGCTGTTGCATCCTTTTGCTCAACAATTTTTATTACTTTTCCATCTTTAATAACCACACGTCCATATCCGTCAGCACTGTTTAATTCTAATACTGACATAACAATCGTTGCATCACTTTCAAACTTTTTTAATTCATTTGCTTGAATAAGTGGCATATCTCCATTTAAAACCAATGTTTTTTGATATTTTGGCATAATCCCCATAACTGCTCCACCCGTCCCTGGGTAATTTTCATGATCTTGAATAATATATTTAATCATATCATTAGGGAAATAACTATCGATTGTTTTTCGTACTAATTCATGCTGATGGTATAACACAACTGTAATATCATCACTTAAAGTTAACGCCTCTTTAATAGAGTAATATAACATTGGTTTACCAGAAATTTTATGTAATACTTTTGGGGTATTGGATTTCATCCGTGTTCCAGCTCCAGCAGCTAGAATAATAATTGAAGTTTGTTTCATTATGTTCCTATTTTAATGCTTGGTTAATTTCATCTTTTAAATTTTCAATAACTTGTTGTATTGAACTTCGCATCTTATCATCAGTAATATTACCTTGAAGAAGTTTTTCAAGGTTTTGTTCCTTGTCTTTAAAGAATTTTGCAACTGCCTTACTTTTTCGGTTATGGTTATACATTAAAACACCCGAAACAATTAAAATCACTACTAATTTTGTATGTCCTAAAATAGCAGCATAATTTAAAAGTGTAAATCCTGCATAATCAGGTTCATCAATATTTGAACCTGCTGCAATTAAAAGTCTTGCGATTTTATAATTACCTTTCCATTGCGTATGATGAAGTGCTGTTCTTCCTTGCTTATCTTTGATATTTAAATCGGCTTTTTTAGTTAAAAGTTTTTCAACAACTTCTAAATCATCTGCAATAACCGCCTTATGAAAGATGGTTCGTCCCTCTTTATCAACTGCATTAACATCCACTCTAAACTTTAATAAAAAGACAATCCGTTCTAAAAACTGTTCTCGCTCTTTAAGACGGGTGAGTTTTAATCCCTCATCAATAAGAACAGACAAGGGTGTATTCCCCTCATTATCCGTTATATTGGCATCAGCACCATTATTCAATAAAATTTTAATCAACTCTAGATTATTGTAATTGATTACATCAAAAAGTACCGTTCTTCCATCACTTCTTGGAATATTAATTTTTGGTTTTCGACCTAACATTCTTCGAAGTAAGCCAAAATAATCCTCACCATCTACTAAATCTAAAAATCTTCGAGAACTTGGTTTTTTACGATTGTTCTGAATTAGAACCAACTCCACTAAATCATCAATAACCGTTTTACCCATCAAATCACGAAAATCTAAGTCTGCACCATTCTCAATCAAAAAATCAATCATTTTTAAATTTGACAATCCTTCAATACAAGCATCAAAAAGAACAGTTTTACCTTCATTATCTTCTGCATTAACATCCGCACCAGAAGAGAGTAAAAACTTTATGGTTGTATAGTTTTTTCGTTTAATCTCTCGATACAATACTGTCTTACCATTCTCATCTTTACGGTTAACCCCCAATCCATGTTCAATTAAAATAGTGGTTAGTTTAAGATAGTTTCTTTTTTGATCAATTAAATTATACTTCTTAGCCCGTTTTTCTTCAGGATGTCGAAGAAGACTTAAAATTTTTAAAATTTCATCCAGTAAGGTTTTATCACTATTATCTTTAATATTGAGTTTAACACCTCGTTCAATTAAATTTTCAATAACATCAATATTATCTGCCCCTAAAAGCACTGCATTAAACAAAATATTTTGTCGTTTATCATCAGTTAAATTAATATTTAATCCAAACTCAATTAAAAACTTTAAAATCGTTGGATCTTCTTGTAAAGCTGCATAAAAAAGAATAGATTGTCCGTTATTATCCACAATATTAGGGTCTTCAATATTGTTTAACACCTCTTTGACAATCTCTAACTCACCACCCTCAACAGCATCAAAAAGAACAGTTCGTCCATAATTATCTATTAAATCCAAATCAGGGTTATACGCCATTAAGACTTTAAAAATTCGTAAATTTGCTTCTAAAGCAATATCTTGCAAGATGGTTCTTCCAGAAGAGTTGATAAAATTAACACTAGCACCCTGTCCCAATAAGAAACGAATCATCATACTGTCGCCTTTTTCGACAGCTTCTCCTAAAACAGTTTTTCCATAATTATCTTCAACGTTAATATTAATACCATTTTTCACAAGCAACTTTATGGATTCAATTCTTTTTTTACGTACAAGTTCAAACAAAATTGTTCGTCCCTTGGCATCACGCTTATTAATATTGATTCCACTATCAATAAGTTTTTGGATTTTGCTTTCGTTTAAATAATCTTTTAGTAATTCTTTATGCAGTACTTCGTTGCTATCTTGTTTAAAAATACTTATCATCTTAGGTATTCTCTCTTTTTAACGCTAAATAGGACTTATTATATCGAAATAAAATTAAAACCTACGGTTTCTTCTTCTTTTATGGTAATTATTATCATTTTTATTATTTTTGACTTCTTTTCTCTCTTCAAGTAATTTAATATTACTCTTTAAAGAGTGTTCAATAAAATTATTTAACGAGCTTCTTGTCATCGTTGCTTTTATAGTATCAGGAAAAAGTTCAGGCAATTTATAAGAAATCCAAAGATATAAAGAAATTTTTTTGATTTCATCTTCCACTAACAACAAATCCTTTTGGGTTTTTGCTTTTTTTGGTACAGTAATAGAAGGTTTATATCGAGTAACTTTATTCTTTAAAATTGCAGCAATATATGCTTTATATGCTTGAACTATAAGTGGTGACTTTATTGTCATAGGTGCTAGGGAAAGCATATATTTCTCTTCAAGTTTCAAATTATGCTTTTCATCTAAAATTTTAGCTGCTGTTATCATAGAAGAGATATTTGATGCAATAAAAGGACCATCAAAATTCATATTTTGTGCAAAATACTTTAACACCTTTGTTAAAGATGTTGTTTGTAAATGTGAAGATAAGGACTCTAACTGAGACGAGTTAATTTTTACTTTAAAAGGTGGTTTTATGGTCTTAACTGGTTTTTTATACTCATGTGAAATATACTTTAAAGCATCTTTAGTTGTGGCTCCAATAAAACCTTTTTCATGATGCCCAAAACGCCCTGCACGTCCCGCAATTTGTACAATTTCATTGACATTAATTCCACGTTTTTCTATTCCATCAAACTTTCTATGAGTTGTAAAAAGTATGGTTCTAATAGGTAGATTTAACCCCATGGCAATAGCGTCTGTAGCAATTAGTATATCCGTTTCCCCTTCTCTAAAACGTCGTGCTTCATCACGTCTTACCTCAGGTGAGAGGTTTCCATAAATAACTGAGACATTGTGTTTTTTATGAAGCTTCTGTTTCAACTTTAAAACATCAGCTCTTGAAAAAGCTATCAATGCAGTATGGGGTTCTAAATTTCCTAAAGCAACATGCCTATCCATTAAAGTTAATTCATTTTTACGTTGAAACTTCACCACTTCTAACTCTTCATTTAAATAGGAAGCTATTTTCTTCACTGCATCTAAAGCATTAACGGATCCTGTCATAATGATTTTCTTAGCAGGGCATCCAATAATAGCATTTACCCAAGCCCAACCTCGATCTATATCATCAAGCATTTGAACTTCATCAATAACAGCAACATCCACATCCAAATCATAATCTATCATCTCAATGGTTGAACACACATGAGAAGCATCTTCATCAATAAGTTGCTCCTCACCCGTAATCAAAGAGGTTTCAATATGATCCCCTTTTAAATCCTCAAAACCTTCTAATGCTAAAAGACGAAGTGGTGCCAAATAAAGACCACAATGGGCTTCTTTTAATGCTTTCATGGCACTGTATGTTTTACCTGAATTCGTTGGTCCCACATAAAAATAGAGTTTTCGATGCAGACTTCGCGCTAGTGGATAGAGTGTTTTTAAATCACAATTAAGTAGGGAGTGTAATTGGTCTTGCCAAGATAGTTTCATTCATTTTCTCATTTCAAATTTATGCTTTTATATGTAATAAATTGATTTTATCATAAAATATTGAA
>CAZIES010000075.1:0-12582 GCA_964538295.1 uncultured Arcobacter sp.
ATGTAAATGCAACCAAATAACATTCTTTTTAAGGAGATGTAAAATGAGAATTTCCACCTCTTTATTAGGTATATGAGTAATATGTTTTAACTCTTGTGCATACTTTTTTATACATGCTTTTATCGTCATAAATTGTTATCCTTTTAAAACTTGACATTATACTTTAAATGTACTTTTATTTGTACTATATTGAGTTTTATAATTGTTTAGTACTAAAAAAATAATTTTTATATTTCGACTTAATTTAGTAAGAAAAGTGCTATTTCATCTGCTAATAAAAAGTCATTATTATAAATGGTATTATCAACTTCTATAACTTTGTTTTGTTCTATTAAAGTGTTAAGTCTTTCTTTTTCATTTTTGTCTAAAAGTGCTTTATCAAAACCAAATTTACATCGTAATCCCAAAAGGATTTTTTCTGTTTTTATATCATCTTTGGTAAGCTCCTCTATCTCATAATTACAAGGAGTTTTAATGTAGGCTTCTATATCTTTTAAAGGATAGTATCTCTGAGATTTTACGTACCCTACTGCACCTGCTCCAATACCTAAATATTCTTTGTGTTGCCAGTAGCCAAAATTATGTTTTGATTGAAATTTAGTCTCTTTTGAAAAATTAGAGATTTCGTATTGTTGATACCCTTTTTTATTTAAGTACTCAAAGATTCTTGGTGAAAGGAGTTCATCATCAATCTTAATAGAGGATTTATTAAAGAATTTTGTTCCCTCTTCAATTGTTAGAGAATAAGCACTGATATGTTCCACATCAAGTTCACTAATAAGGTCTAAATCTTCACATAATGATTCAAAAGTATCATTTTCAACTCCATAGATAAAATCACAGTTAATGGAATCAAATCCTATACTTTTTGCATTTTTGATTGCTTTGATTGCTTGTTCTTTATTATGTGCACGACCAAGTTGTTTTAATTTTGTTTCATTAAAACTTTGTACTCCAAAGCTAACACGATTAACGCCTAGCGCATTCATCTTTTTTAGCCACTCTTTTGTAGCAGAATTTGGGTTTGCTTCAGTTGTGATTTCTGTTTGAGGCGTGATATAAGGTTTTAAAAGTTCAAAAATTTCTTTATAATAGAAAGCATCAAGGCAACTTGGTGTTCCTCCTCCAATAAAAATTGTTTCGAGTTTTTTATCACTATTTCTTAAGTTATTTATTATGTCACTTTTTAGTTGCTTTACTAATGCTTTCATATAATCATTTTTAAGATGAAACATGCTGACATAAGAATTAAAGGCGCAATAGTAGCATTTACTATCACAAAATGGAATATGCATATATAAAAGCAATTTTTAATCCTATTATCTATATAATATCAGGCTAATTATAAGGGAATTAATATTTATGACTGATAAAAATGAGATACCAAATGGTAAAGATGGGAAGAATTTTAGACCAAATGTTGCAGCAATAGTTCTATCAGCTAAATATCCAGAAAAGTGTGAAGTATTTATTGCATCGCGTACGGATGTTGAAAATGCATGGCAATTCCCCCAAGGTGGAATTGACAAAGGAGAATCATCAAAAGAGGCTCTTTTTAGAGAATTAGAAGAAGAGATAGGAACAAGAGATGTACAAATTATAGCTGAGTACCCACAATGGGTTAGTTATGAATTCCCTCCTGCTATTGCTAAAAAGATGTATCCTTTTGACGGTCAGATACAAAAATACTATTTAGTGAAGTTAAATAGTGGTGCTAGTATAGATATAAATACACATCATACCCCTGAGTTTAGTGAGTATAAGTTTGTACCAACAAAAAATATTTATGACTATATTACTTTTTTTAAACGAACAGTATATAAGCAAGTTTTAAAATATTTTAAAAATGAAGGTTACATTTAAAGGAAAAGAAGTTTATGTTAAAAGTTTTAAAGTTTGGAGGAACAAGTGTAGGTACACTTGATCGTATTCAAAACGTTGCAGATATTATAAAAAATATTAAAGATGATGGGCATGATGTTATCGCTGTTGTTTCAGCAATGAGTGGTGAAACAAATAAACTTATCGAGTATGCAACTCATTTTTCAAAATCTGCTATGCCGCATGAAATGGATATGCTATTAAGTTCTGGTGAAAGAGTGACTTCTGCACTACTTTCAATTGCACTTAATGAACAAGGTTATCCTGCTACTTCAATGAGTGGTAGAGAAGCTGGTATTGTTACCGATAGTGCGCATACAAAAGCGCGTATTGAATCTATTGATACAAAAAATATGAAACAAGCAATTAATGAAGGTAAAACAATTATTGTTGCAGGTTTTCAAGGTATTTCACAAAATAACGGACGTGTATCTACTTTAGGTCGTGGTGGAAGTGATTTAACAGCAGTTGCTATTGCTGGAGCAATTGATGCTGATGTTTGTGAAATCTATACGGATGTTGATGGTATTTATACAACAGATCCACGTATTGAACCAAAAGCAAAAAAGCTTGATAAAATATCTTATGATGAAATGTTGGAGTTGGCATCATTAGGAGCAAAGGTATTACAAAACCGTTCGGTAGAAATGGCAAAAAAATTAAATGTAAATTTAGTATCACGAAGTAGCTTTACGCCAGAAGTTGAAGGTACATTGATTACAAAGGAAGAGAATATTATGGAAAAACCATTAGTAAGTGGAATTGCTTTAGATAAAAATCAAGTTCGAGTTGGTATGTATGGAGTAACTGATAGACCAGGAATTGCTTCTGCTATTTTTACTGCACTTGCAGATGCAAATATTAATGTAGATATGATTGTTCAAACCGTTGGTGTTGATGGAAAGACTGACTTAGATTTCACTATCCCTACAACTGATTGGGAAATTTGTAAAGATGTTATGACAAAGTTTGAAGAAGATGCTGAAAACATTGACTATAATGAAGCAATTTGTAAAGTATCTATTGTTGGTGTGGGAATGAAGTCTCATACGGGTGTTGCTTCAAAAGCATTTACTGCACTTGCAGATGAAAATATTAATATTCGAATTATTTCAACTTCTGAGATTAAAATCTCTATGATTGTAGAAGAGAAATATGCAGAGCTTGCAGTACGAGCTTTACATGAAGCTTATAACTTGGATCAATAGTGCAAGAATTTTTAAATTGGACAGTTGAAACTATACGAGAGGATAAACTTATTTCTCCTTGGTTAGAAGAGAAAAAATATGAGTGGACTCCCTTGGTATCAAAATCAATTTCATCCCTTTTAGATAAGGGGTGTTCAGTTATTGTTATTACAGATAATGATAGAAATTGGTTTTTGGAGTATATTTTAACAAATATTAATAATAAAAACTATAATCGACCTTATTTACCTTTTTATGATTTTAAAGCATTTTATAAACAAATTGATAGTGTTAAAAATGAAGATGATATCGCTTATATAAAAGATATGCTAAATATCTCTTTTCCAAATGGTTACTGTTTTTGGTATATTGGAAGAAGTCAAGATGTAAGAGCGATTATTCCAAAAGTATCAAAAAACTCTTTTCTTTGGCTTTTAGATGAAGAGACGCCTGATGCTTTTAATTTAAGAAGTTCTGATGAGGCTTTAGATATGAAGCTTCTTCAAATGTTTAGGCTTTACAATAAAACAATTAGTGCAGCCCTATTTGCTCAAATTAATGTAGAAAGTTAATCTGTGGAAATAAATAGTTCAACTATTTTAATTGTTAATAATATTGAAGAGACATTAACCTCTGTTGTCTCTTCTTTACCTTTACATTCTACGCGTGTAATTAAAAATGAAGAGAAAAGTGAATTTTTAATGGCACAAGCTAATGCAGCAATAAAAGAGGCATATATTGCTTCAAATAGTATAAAATATATTCTTTTATGTGGAGACACATTTCGTCATGAGGCTCAAAACTCTTTATTAAAAGTTTTAGAAGAACCTCCTAAAAATGTTGTTTTTATATTAATTACAACATCTAAATCAGCCATATTGCCAACAATTCTTTCTCGAATGCCACATAAGTATTTAAAACAACCTTTAAGTCGAATGGATTGTAGTTTAGATATTTTAAATTTAGATTTAAAACAGACATATAGTTTTTTAAAACAGAACCAAAAAATCTCTAAAGTGGAGGCAAAACAGTTGATTGAATCTATTTTGTTTAAGCTAAAGAGTCAAAAAATTTCTTTAAATAGTAAAGAACTAGATTCTTTTAGTACGGCAATTAAACTAATAGAGTTAAACTCTCGACCTATTAATGTTTTAACAACACTTCTATTAACATTAAGTCAACGAAAAAAGTAGTTTCTGTGGATATTTACAAAATATCACTTGATGATGTTGCTGATACTAAAGCTTTGTATAATCATTTAGGCTGCGATAAAGCTGGAATTGAAATTCTTACTAAGAAATCATCTTTTCATACATTATTGATTAAAAATTTACATGTAGGTGCCGCAAATATTCTAAAACAAGATGCTCTATCTATTGGTGCAGATTTGGCAGTTCCAACAGGGGTTATCGTAGCACGTGATGAATATGTTAATGCAGTTCTTATAGGAACATCAAAACATTTAGAAATACTAGCAAAAAAAGAACTTGCCCAACCTTTTGGATTAAAAAATTTGGCAAAACAACTTAAAAGTTTTATTCTAAAAGAGTCTAGAAATGTTCAGGTTATGGGTGTTTTAAATGCTAATGAAGACTCTTTTTTTAAACAGAGTCGTTTTAGTCATAAAGATGCTTTAAAAAAGCTTGAAACGATGATAAGTGATGGTGCTGATATTATTGATATTGGAGCAGTTTCAAGTCGTCCTGGAAGTAAAGCTATTTCTTGGGAAGAGGAGTTACAACGAGCACAACCTATTATTGATCTTATTTATGCCAATAAACTCTATGAAAAGGTAAAGTTTTCATTGGATTCTTATGCTCCTGAGGTTTTAAATTATGCCTTGGATAGAGGGTTTACTATTGTTAATGATATTACAGGATTGGCTAATGATGATGTAGCACGTGTTGCAGCTTCTTATGAGGCAGATGTAGTGATTATGCATATGCAAAACTCTCCAGATATTATGCAAGACAACCCTATGTATGAGGATGTTATTTTAGAAGTGAGTCAATTTTTTCAAGAACGTATAGAAAAAGCCCAACAGTTTGGTGTAAAAAATCTTATTTTAGATGTTGGTATTGGTTTTGGAAAAAGTTTAAATCATAATCTTCTTCTTTTAAAAAATATGGAACACTTTTTAAGTTTTGGTTACGAAATATTAATAGGTGCTAGTAGAAAGTCTATGATTGATAAAATTATTCCATGTGAAGTAGAAAAGAGATTACCTGGGACGTTAGCTATTCACCTTGATAGTATTACAAGAGGTGCCTCTATAGTGCGTTGCCATGATGTTAAAGAACATGTTCAAGCAATTAAAGTGCAAGAGGCAATTTCAAGAAGTACTCTTTTATAAAATTTCATGAAGAGAGTTTGCTTTTTGCATCCACTCTTTTAATGTATCATAATCTTCTTCTTCAACCATCTTTTTTACATTTTTCATATGTTCTTCAAAAAGGTCAATTGATTCAAGTAGATTACTTCTATTTTGTCTAAAAATATCTGTCCACATATCAGGACTTGATTTTGCCACCCTACTCATATCTTTAAAACCACCAGCAGCTAGAGCGATAATTGAACGAGGGTCTTCATGATTCATTACCGTATTTGCTAATGAAAAAGAGATGGCATGGGGTAAATGTGACATATAACAAGCATGAACATCGTGGTTGTGAGCATCCATAAAAACAAGTCTCATACCTATTTCTTGAAAGATTTGAATTGCTCTATCTTTATGTAGAGATAAGTTTTGTTCTAAATCACATAAAACAACTGTTTTACCTTCATATAAATCATCCATTGCCGCTTTTGGACCAAATTTTTCACTACCACACATAGGATGTGCTGCTACAAAGTTTGTGCGTATTTGAGGGGGAATATTATCAACAATAATTTTTTTTGTTGAACCTAAATCAATAATAGTTGTTTTATCACTAATATCTTTTAATTCTTCCATTAAAGTAATGATAGGATCTACTGGTATTGCTAAGATAATAACATCAGATTTCTCTTTTAATTTTTCTAAGGATAGTAATTCATCTACTAAATTTAACTCTTTTATCTCTTCGATGGTTTTTGGTGTTCTTGCATATCCATATACGTTTGTTGCAATGCCATATTTTTTTACTGCTTTGGCAAGGGAACCACCCATTAAACCTAAACCTATTATTCCTATATTCACGATATATACCTTATTCATATTTTATTTAAAAAAGCGATTATATCTTAAACATCCTATAAACTTAATTTGGTTATATTATCTACTTTAATTAAATCCAATAAGGACATCAAGTGAAAAAGACTCTTTTGGCTACATCAATGGTTTTAGCATCTCTACTTCATGCTGAACAAATCCAATCTATAAAATATATCAATTTATCAAGTGTTTCGACAAGTATTGCAAATGACACTTTGGATTTAAAAGTTGGCGATCAATTAGATATTAAAAAAATCAATAAGGCAATTAAAGAATTTTATCGGTTTGGTTACTTTAATGATATTCAGGTAAAAAATGAAAAAGGTAACTTAGAGTTAATCTTTACAGAAAAGCCAATTGTTGCAAGTATTGATATGCTTGGTTATAAAACACGAGAAGAGGATAAAAAAGGTATCTTCAAAGCAATGCGACTTGCCAAAGGAAGCATGTTCACAACTGAAAAAATCAAACAAGCAAAAAAAGACTTACTTGATTTATTAGAAAAAGAGGGGTATGTCAACTCTGTTGTTGAAGTAGATGTTGAAAATATCAATGAAAATTCAGTAGCTTTAGTCTTTAATGTTAATAAAGGTTTAGAAATTCTTATTAAAGAAGTTAATTATCATGGGGCTGAAAATTTAGATTCAGATGATTTTGAAGAGGTAACTGCTAATAATGAAGAGGACTATTTTTCTTGGTGGTTTGGACAAGATGACGGAGAAGCAAAGCTTGATCAATTACAATATGATTCTTTTAGAATTCAAGATAAATATTTTCAAAAAGGTTATTTAGATGCAAAGGTTAAAGATCCTTTTATGAAGGTTGATTTTGCAACGAATAAAGCAAGTTTGGACTATTTTATTACTGAAGGTCAGCAATACTCTATCAATGATATTAAAATTTATTTAGATGCAACTATTTTAGATCCAGAAACTTTGTATGATGCGTTAAAACTTCAAAAAGAAAAAGTCTTTAATATGGCAAAACTTAGAAAAGATTTAAAATTTATAAAAACGCAAGTTGCTGATTTAGGATATGCATTTACACAAGTAAGGCATGATATTCAAAAAAATGTTGAAAAAGGTACCGTTGATGTTATCTTTAATGTACTGCCAGGTAAAAAAGTTTATATCAATGATGTTTTAATTTCAGGTAATGGAAGAACCTTAGATAGAGTTATTCGAAGAAATGTCTATTTAGCGCCAGGTGATTTATTTAATTTAACAGATTTTGAAGATTCACAAAAAAAGTTAAAACGATTAGGTTTTTTTAGTGATGTATCAGTTGAACAAAAAAGAGTTGCTGAAGATAAGATGGACTTAATTGTTAAAGTTGAAGAGGATGCAACAGGAAGTATTACACTTGGTGGTGGGTATGGTTCTTATGATGGTATGTTAATTACTGTAAGAATTGATGAAAAAAATGTTTTTGGTTCTGGAAAAACAGTAGGAGCTTCAGTTGAAACTTCTGATAAAAAGCATAATTATAAGTTATCTTATAAAGATCCAGCAATTTATGATAGTAAATATAATATGAGTGTAGAGATTCATAATACCGAGGATGAATATGATTACTCATCACCTGATTATACCTTAGACAAGGTTCAAAATGGTTTTTCGGTATCTGTTGGTCGAGAAATATTTAGAGATGCTTATATTGGAACAACCTATCGTTTAGATTTTGTAGAAGAGAAGTATACAGATGATAGTTCAACAGATGGTGATGATATTAAAGTTGATGGAGATGGACCATCAGGAAATGATTACTATAAACAAGATGAAGACTATGTAACAAGTTCACTTACTCCATATATCAATTATAACTCTACGGATGATTTTTATTTTCCACGAAGTGGAATTAAAGCAGGTAGTTCTTTAGAATTTGCTGGGGTTGGTGGAGACTCAAAGTATTTAAAAAGTAAATCTTATTTCAAATATTATTATGGCTTAGAAGATTCTTGGGATTGGGATGCCGTTTTACGATACAGAGCACAAGTTAACTTACTTGAGGATAATGGAAAACTTACACAAGGAGACTCTTTCTATTTAGGTGGAACTCGAACAGTGCGTGGATATAAATCATACGCTTTTGGACCAGATGGAAAAAACAACAATGATATTGTGTATAAACAGATGTTTGCCAACTCTATTGAGTTAAGTATGCCGTTAATTCCTAAATCAAAAATGCGCTGGGGTGTTTTTTATGATTATGGTATGATTGGGAAAGACTCTTTTTCAGATATAAAGCGTTCTGGAACAGGTGCAATGCTAGAGTGGATTTCTCCTTTTGGTCCAATGCAATTTATTTTTGCACAGCCAGTTGATGATAAACCAGGGGATAAAACGTCAAGTTTTGAATTCTCTTTAGGTGGATCTTTTTAGTGACAAAACAGATGGTTGAGAATAAACGACTTTCAAAAAAAGAGGCTTTAGAATTACTTAAAAATAAGCCTCTTCTTGAATTAGGAGAGATGGCAACGGCAAAGAAAAAGCAGTTACATCCTAAAAAAGTAACAACCTTTGTGGTTGACCGAAATATTAATTATACTAATGTTTGTTGGGTTGATTGTAAGTTTTGTGCTTTTTATCGTCATGGAAAAGATGATGATGCTTATGTATTATCCTATGATGAAATTGATAAAAAGATTGAAGAACTTCTTGCTATTGGTGGTACTCAAATACTGATGCAAGGAGGTGTTCATCCAAATCTTAAAATAGATTATTATGAAGATTTGGTTGAACACATTCATTCAAAGTTTCCTCAAATCACCCTACACTCTTTTTCTGCTATTGAAATAGTTTTTATTGCTAAGATTTCAAAAATATCTATTTTAGAAGTTTTACAACGTCTTCAAAAAAAAGGTTTAAGTTCAATTCCAGGGGCAGGTGCTGAAATTTTAAGTGATAGAGTAAGGGATATTGTTGCTCCAAAAAAGATAGATGCAGCACAATGGATTGAAGTACATAGGCTTGCTCACTCTATTGGTATGAAAACAACAGCAACAATGATGTTTGGTACAGTTGAAACAGATGAAGAGATTATTGAGCATTGGGATATGATTCGGCAACTTCAAGATGAAACAGGTGGATTTAGGGCTTTTATTATGTGGTCATTTCAAAGTGCTAATACAAAACTCATAAAAGAGATACCTGATATTAAGCCCCAATCATCTAATCGTTATTTAAGATTACTTGCTGTTGCTAGACTTTATTTAGATAACTTTCAAAATATTCAAAGTTCTTGGGTTACACAAGGAAGTTATATAGGTCAAATGGCATTAAAATTTGGTGCTAATGATTTAGGTAGTACCATGATGGAAGAGAATGTTGTTGCAGCTGCTGGAGTTACTAACTGCATGAACCAAGACGAGATGATTAATCTAATTAAAGATGTGGGTGAAAATCCTGCAAAACGAAACACTGCTTACAAAATTTTAGAAAGATTTTATTAGAAAATGATGAAATATAAAAATAGCCTATCTTTGGGCAAACAAGTTTTATTTTTTTTACTACTTTTACAAGGAATATTAATGAGTGCTGAAATTAAGCATATTAAAGTAAATAATATCAAGATACCTGTTATTTTTGAAAAACAGACAAGTTTACCTACTTTTAATTTACAATTAGTTTTTCAAAATAGTGGTTATGTACAAGATGGAGTATTAGGTGGTTTAGCTAATTTGAGTGCTAAATTACTTAATGAAGGTACAAAAGAGTTAGGAAGTGTTAAATTTGCACAAAAACTTGAAGAAAAAGCAATCTCTTTATCTGCAAGTAATGGTTTTGAAACCTTTGTTATAGAGTTATCTTCTTTAACAGATGTTCAAAATGAAGGTTTAAAGCTTTTAAAAAAACTTTTAAAGAATCCTAATTATTCTCAAGAGACATTAAATAAATTAAAAACATTACAGACTGGTGCGTTAAAACGTAAAGAGAATGACTTTGATTATGTTTCTAGAAATCAATTAAAAAAAGTATTATTTAAAAGTACACCTTTATCACAATCCTCTTCAGGAACTATTGATACTATTAATAAAATTGAGTTAACAGATATAAAGAACTTTTTACATAATACGCTTACTTTAAATAATTTAATTATAGTAGCAGGTGGTAATGTTAATTTTAAAGATTTTGAGTATCAAATGAAAAACTCACTATCTATTCTTTCACTTGGGGAAAAATCTTCTTTTAAAAACTTTGAAGCCAATAATAAAGCTAATGAAGTAATATTAGAAAAAGAGACCCAACAAGCCTATATCTATTTTGGCAGTCCTTTTAATATTAATGTTCAAGATAGTGATGCATATATGGCAAAAGTGGCTTCTTTTATTTTAGGTGGTTCAGGATTTGGTTCTAGACTTATGGAAGAGATACGTGTTAAACGGGGTCTAGCTTATAGTGCTTATGGTTATATATCAGTTAATAAGTCACACTCGTATTTTACGGGTTATTTACAAACTAAAAATGAAACTGCAAATGAAGCTAAAGAGCTTGTGTCAAAAATTGTTGATGAGTTTGTTAAAAAAGGGGTTACGCAAGAAGAATTAGAAGCTGCCAAAAACTTTTTAACCGGAAGTGAACCTTTACGTACAGAGACCCTTTCTCAAAGATTAAATCGAAGTTTTACTTATTTTTATAGAGGTTTAGAACAGAACCATGCCCAAAAAGAGTTAGAGAATATTGAAAAATTAAGTTTAAAAAAATTAAATCAATATATAAAATCTCATAAAGAGATTACCCAATTATCATATTCAATAGTAAGGAAATAGTTTGTTAAGGTTTGCTAAAAGTCCAACAAATGATATGGATCTAGGAGATTTAAGAGTTGCTATTTTTAATTTTATATTGTCAAAACAACTTAATGTTGATCTGTTAATACGTATAGATGATACCCAAAAAGAGCAAAATATTGAAGGAAAAGAGAAAGAGATTTTAGAGTTACTTTCTTTGTTTTCAATTGAACATAAACACGTAGTATATCAAAGTGAACATTTAAAATACCATCAAAAAATGGCAATGCAACTGATGACTCAGAAGAAAGCATTTGCTTGTTTTTGTTCAGATGAGAAGTTAGATGAATTAAAAGATGAGGCTAAAAAAGAAGGTAAACTATATGCTTATGACGGCTTTTGTTCAACACTTTCTGATGAAACTGTTTTAAATTGTAATGCCCCATTTACAGTTAGAATAGAAAAACCAGTTGATAAAATACAATTTAATGATATTTTAAAAGGTAAAATAAGCCAAAGTCCATCGGAGGTTGATTCTTTTTTTATTTTGAATCAAGATAAATCGCCAACCTATAATTATGCGTGTGCAGTTGATGACATGCTTCACAATATCTCTTATGTCGTTCGAAGTGATGAGTACCTTTTGGATACATCTAAGCAGATTCATGTTCGAAAATCTTTAGGGTATGATAAAGAGATAAAGTATCTTCATGTTCCCGATATTATTTCAAATGGTCAAAATACTTCCGTTAAGTTTTTAATAGATGAAGGTTTTTTGCCAAGTGCTATTGCGAACTATGTAGTTCTGTTAGGATGTAAAACACCAACAGAAATATTTACTTTAGAAGATGCAATTGAATGGTTTGATATTGAAAATATATCAAATACTAGTATAGAGTTTGATATGGATAAGTTACGATTTATTAATAGAAAACATCTGGAGATAATGGATGAAATGCGATTATCTAAGATTTTAGGTTTTGCAGATAGTGATATTGGAAAACTAGGTAAGATTTTTATTGGAGAGTCAAGCACTATTCATGAGATAAAAAGTAAGATTGACCTTATTTTCAGTTCTAAAGTTAGTTGTGAAAGTTGTGAAGATGAATTTAAATTAATAAAAGAGTTTTTAAAAAAAGCACCTTATTTTAATAATTTTAACGACTTACTAAACTATCTTACAGAACAAACAGGTTTAGACCAAGATACATTGGTGAAACCTTTACAATATCTATTAACAGGTCGTAATAACGGACCAAGTTTATGCAATATTTATCCATTTATTAAAAATTATTTAGGGGAGATTATAAAATGATAGATGCTCTTTTTAGTTCTATTGGGGTTGTTATTCTGGGTGTGATTTCACTCTATAAGTGGGTGATAATTATTGGTGCAGTTATCTCTTGGGTTCAGCCAGACCCTTATAATCCAATTGTTCAGATGATTCATCGATTAACAGAACCTGCTTATGCTTTAGTGCGACGATTTGTCCCAACAGTAGTTGGAGGTATGGATTTAGCCCCAATTATTATTATTTTTATATTAATTTTCTTAGAAACGTTCTTAGGAAGATTATTTGCAGGAATGATGTA
>CAZIES010000076.1:0-12349 GCA_964538295.1 uncultured Arcobacter sp.
AATTATCTTTACTTATAGAATAATAGTTATAACTATACCAAAAAAAGAGCTAAATGTATTAATAATTGAATAAATTTTTTAATTCTTATTGATAATAAATCTTAATTAGATACAATATTCAAAAAGGATTTTTTATGAAATCACTATTATTATCATTGGTACTGCTCTTTTTATTTACAGGGTGCGCCTCATCAAAGTGGGAATCTTCTGCAACAGTGGGTTCGATGAACTCTCAAGGTATTTTAAATGCAACCGTACCTTCAAATAGTTCTTATATCTATGTGTATAGAGAAGATGAGTTTAGAGGTTCGGCAACTGCATGGCACTTAGGCTTAGATGGTAAGCCTATTGGTAAACTGAAAAACGGTTCTTATTTATTGATTAAAACAAATCCAGGGAAAAAACAGTTGACTCCTGAGTCACATGTTATCTCCCTAGAAGATAAACCCTTTGAGTTTAATGCAGAAGGAGGAAAAGCATACTTTTTTAGGCATGGAAATGCTGATATTTTTTCATCAGAAGTAACCTTTTTCCCAAATCCTACTGAAGCTACACGAACAAAGTTGGCTTCTTATAGTTTAGTTAACATTCATGAAGCGTATGACCCTTCGTTTAATCCAGAAGTTTATGCTACGCAACAAATGTGCCAAAATGATAGTAGTAATCCTAAATGTATGGTAAGTATCGAAGATGTGGTTGGAAAAGTTTTAATCAACAGAGCTAACAGTGGTTTTGTTGCAAAACCTGGAACAGTTTTAAAACCTAATGATGTGATGATAACCAATAAAACAAGTGCTGCTTATATTATGCTATATGGTGAGCCAAAGATGATTCGACCGCAAAGTTCTTTTACCATTAAGTCTTTACTGTAGGCTTTGGGTAGTTTGATTCTGCAAGAATGTTTTGGTGTTTATCAGTTGTGATAACGACAGTTTCATTTAAAGTGTGTTGTTGAGTAAAGGTTATTAACTGCTCTTTAATAGGTTTTGAACTCATTAATTTAGCAGTTAGCTTATTTGAATTCAGTTCAAAATCAAAAGAAATTGGAAAATCAAAGTTATTGATAACTCTTAAATCTTTATAGCCATAAACTACTGTTGCATCTGCACCAAGTGGGGTAAATCGATCTTTTTCATTATAAATATCTGTTGAGTGATGGTGTCTCTCTAAGATTTTTAGACCGGCAATTAAACTTAAGTGATAGATAATTCCAGAGAGTTGGCATAATCCTCCTCCATAATCTTCTTTCAATACTCCGTTAATTAGATTTCGACCCTTTTTAAAACCATTTTTGTGATTTGGGTTTCCTACGATATTCCAAAAAGAGAGTATTTCATTGGGGTTTAGGGTAATTTGTTTGATTTTTTTAGAAGCAAGGTCTAAGTTGGAAAGTTTGTTTTGGTAGTGAGAGCTTTTTTTAATCGATTGTGTTAGTTGAATAGAAAAATCTGCTTTTTGTTTTGTTATTTTTGTTTTTGCAAATCTTTTTTGGTAACCTTGTTTCCTATCCCAAATCATCCGTTGTAATAGTTTTAAATATAGACGAATAGTTTTTGGGATGATTCTTTGTAAGCGCACCACTACACTTTGGTTACGCTTTTATTTCCGTATAACTTACAGATGTCTCAGAATGAGAATATCCAGAACCCATTGAAATACCATTTGGACTTGCACTAAAATTAAAGTAGCTACTATTCTCACTTGCATTTGCAAAAAATACACCAACACCATCTTTTTGAGCAGCAACTAAATTAAACTCGCTTTCATTGGTTTGTTGCCATAACTGAAAGTTGTGAAGATTAGCAGGTTTTATCTCTTGGGCTATTTGAGGATAGTTATCATCGCTTTTGTCTTTGTTTTTTTCAACTTCTTTATTATCTGTTCTTAATAGTTCAAGCATCATTTCACGACGTTGTTTTAGAGCTTCTCTTATTTGCTCAAACATATCTTTCTCTTTTTTCTCTTCTTTTTCTTCCATTAAGTCAAATAAGAAGTGAAGTGATTTGAGATCTTTTAGACTCTCATCATCTTCATCAAGGTCAATTTCTAAAGGATTTCGTAGGTTTTCATGACTTAAGGCAATTTGTGTTTCATTTTTTTCATAAAATTCTTGGGTATAGGAAAAGTTTAACGCTACTTTATACTCTCCATTGGGTGTTTTAATAATTGCTTCACCACTAAACTCAATAGTCGTTTTTTCATAATACTCACTGCTTGCACTATACATAAACCCTTGAGGTAAGGCATTGTTGTTTTGATTATAGGGATTACCACTGGAGTGACTCTCTTTATTTACATTCATGTCCCCTGCTGGGAAAAAACCAACACCAACGGATTCACTACTTTGAGATTCAAAGGTTGCTAACATTTGTTGCATTAGCATTTTTCGTATTTTATCTACAGATGATAGGTCAGATTCATTGGCAAAAACAACGGGTAGGTTTGCCACATGATTGTCTACACCATCTAACTCTTCAAGCTCTTTTTGTTTTTCTAACATCTCTTGATTGACAGGTGTGATTGACATCTCATAATTAAGTTGTGTTTTTTGATACTGCATATTCATTTCATAAGCTTGTAGTGTCATGATGTATCCTTTATATCCGCAATAAGTAGATAGAATTAAAATTAAACTATAATTAAGAATTGTACAATAGAAAAAGAGAAAAGAAGCTTAAATAATAAAATTAATTATAAGAAGTTGATGTTAAGGTTTTATGACTTCGACGTTAGTGGCGTTACTTGGGTCAACTTCAACCCAACTGCTTGTTTCAAAATCAATTTTAAAGACAACACCCATATCAAGTCTGTCTTTATAGCCTGTAAAGTGAGCTGCTAGGTTAGATAAAAGTGGATTATGTCCTACTATGATTAAGGTATTAACTGTATGAAAAGTAAAGTTGATAGCTTCAATAAGTTCATCTAAAAAGCCTTGATAAAGTACTTCATTATATAAAACACTTTTTTCAATGCCTAACTCCTCTGCTAAAATCATAGAGGTGGTTTCTGTTCGCAAAGAAGGACTAGAAACGATTAAGTCTGGTTTTATACCTTTTTCTTTTAGTTTTTTTGCAATACTATGGGCGTCTTCGATTCCTTTAGGTGTTAACTTAACAAAAAAATCATCCTCTTTACTTGTGAGGTCTTTTTGAGGATGGCGCATAATATAAATTGTTTTCATTACTATTTATTCTTTATTGGTATTTCTTTGGGTATTCATAACTTTTTAATACCCCATTTTCTTTACTCACTTCCATCCAAGAGTCACAATTAAACTCGATTTCAACAATGGCACAGGTTGGAAGATTTTCTCTCATATCACATAACATATAGGCTAAGGCACTTACTCCTGGATTATGACCTACTAAAAATGCAGTGTCATGACTATCGTGAATATAGGATACCGTCTCTTGCAAGGTGGTTACATATGCTTCATAGATATAAGGATTTGGGGTGATTGGTTTTTCAAATCCAATCTCTTTTGCAATGATTTCAGCTGTACTCATCGCTCGCACTGCTGGACTGCTTATAATAGTATCAGGCATAACACCTTTATCTTTTAAAAGTTGTCCCATAAAAGGTGCATTTTTTTCACCTCGTTTATTGAGTGGTCGTTGATAATCATCAAGGCTTGAATCATCCCAAGATGACTTTGCATGTCGTATAATATAGAGTCGTTTCATACTTTTTATTTTAAAGGGTTCAAGCTTGATGTAAAATTAAAGTGGTCACTAATTTTTAAATTTTTGAAAGATAAAAGGTAAGTACACAGTTAATTTTATTACACTGTTAAATTAGATAAAATTTCAGATATTTAATGAAGGATTTATTTTGGGATATGATTTAGACAAAAAATTAGTAATTGCTATATCTTCTCGGGCACTTTTTAATTTAGAAGAAGAGAATAAAATATTTGAAGAGATTGGACTTGATGCTTATTATAAACATCAAATAGAGAATGAAGATGTTCTAATCGAAAAGGGAACAGGATTTCGTTTAGTTAAAAATCTTTTACGTATTAATGAAGATTTTCCTAAGGAAAAGCAAGTAGAAGTTATTGTTATGTCTCGAAATAATGCTGCAACATCTTTACGTATTACAAAATCTATTGAAAAGTATGAGTTAGATATTGCTCGTTCTGCTTGGAGTGGAGGTAATAATATTTCAAAATACCTAAAACCTTTTAAAGTGGATCTATTTTTATCAGCAAATGAAAATGATGTACAACAAGCTATCAATGAAGGAATTGCAGCTGCTAGAATCTTACCGTATGAACATGATAGTGATGATTTTCAGCAGCAAGTACGTATTGCTTTTGATGGTGATGCCGTTCTTTTTTCAGAAGAGTCAGAAGTAATTTATAAAACCCAAGGGTTGGATGCTTTTTTAGAATATGAAAAGAGCAATGCTAACAATCCTTTAAAAGGGGGACCTTTTGCGAAGCTTTTACGTGTGATTTCAAATATTCAAGCAAAATATCCCCATGAACAAACACCTATTCGTACAGCTTTAATTACTGCGCGTAATTCACCTGCTCATGAACGTGTAATTCGAACACTTAATACTTGGAATGTACGCTTAGATGAATCTTTTTTCTTAGGAGGTGTTGATAAATATGAGGTGGTTAATGCCTTTGGTGCAGATATTTTCTTTGATGACCAAGATGTTCATTTAGAGACGACTTCAAAGGTGGCACCAAGTGCAAAAGTCCCTTATACAAGTGAGTCAATTTTAAATAGGATTTAGTTTTAACTGTTAAATTTTTATTAACATTTTTTTTATAAAATAGAACTATAGATTATAAAAAAGGAATAAAAAATGGAACAAGTAAAAACTGTATTTTTCTTAGCACTTTTAACTGTCTTGTTTGTCTTTATTGGCTTTTATTTTGGTGGACCAAATGGAATGCTTATTGCTTTTTTACTAGCAGGTGGTATGAATTTTTATGCTTACTACTATTCTGATAAACATGTATTAAAACACTATAACGCAGTTGCTATAGAAGACAGACATCATTATATTTATAAGATTGTTGAACGCTTAACTCAAAAAGCGAACCTGCCTATGCCAAAGGTTTATATTATCCCTGATAATATGCCTAATGCTTTTGCTACAGGAAGAAACCATCAAAATGCTGCGGTTGCTGTAACGCAAGGTTTGCTTGATCTACTCAATAGTAAAGAGATAGAGGGAGTTATTGCCCACGAATTATCGCATATTAAGCATTATGATATTTTAATAGGTACTATTGCAGCTGTTTTTGCAGGAGCAATTGCTATGATAGCCAATATGTTGCAGTTTTCAGCTATGTTTGGAGGCAGTAATCGTCAAGGTGTTCATCCTATTGTGATGATAATTATCGCGATAGTTTTACCTGTTGCTGCTGCAATAATCCAAATGACAGTTAGTAGAAGTCGTGAATATATGGCTGATGAAGGAGCTGCACGACTTACTGGTGATGCTTCAGGATTGCAAAGCGCCTTAAGCAAGCTTGAAAACTATGCGAAACAGGGCGATTTAAGAGCTGCAACTGAAGAGACAGCACATATGTTTATTATCAATCCTTTTAGTGGACACGATATAAAGTTTGGAAATTTATTTAGAACTCACCCTACAACAGCAGATAGAATTGCAAGGCTTGAAGAGCTAAAGTTTGAGTTGAAATAGTAGAATAAAAGCTTTTAAAGCTTTTATCTACTTAAAAGTATCAATAAGGGTACTAATACTTAGCTCTTCTCTAATAATAGGGTAAATTCCTTTTGTAATCAAAGAGTTTTTTAAATTGGTACCTATTTTATCCGTAATAAAATAGTTGGCTGTGTATTCATGTAAGATATTTGGTAATACTGCATTTGGTTTTTGATTTTCTTGATGAGCAGGGTTCGCAACACAAAGTTGTGATTGTAGTTTATAATCTTTAATATGAAAGATAAAAATATAAGGGGCATCTACACTGATCTCTTCTAACTCTTCTTTTGACGATGAGCATACTGCAACATGGAATTCATTTTTAACTTCATGAATTTTTAAATTTGAACCTGTAATAAGTGCCGTTGCTATTTTTTTACGGGCACTTTTAACAATTCTTGCAAATGTTGGTCGTGATACGTTCATTTTTTTTGCAGCATCTTCTTGATACATATTAAATAAATCCATCAATTGTATCGCTTCCATCTCTTCATGTAGTAAGACAATATCTTCGTGTGGTTGACTATCTTTAGGACCAAAATATTTGGTTGTAAGTTTAAGTGTTAACTCTCGTTGCAATTTTTCTCTTGCCATTTTTCCTCTTTACTATAACGTTTCTCTATAAGATATTACAATTAGTTTTTTTACGCTAGATTCTAGCATAAATAAATAAAATTAACAAATAGGTACTTGACATATGTTCATATATCTGATATAATTCGGTCATATGTTCAAAAGGCAAATTTATATTGAGCCGTATCAACAGTAATTTTCACAAAGAAATAGAATAAGACTCCCTAAAATAAAGGTACCTAGCAGACCTTTACTATTTTACACAGGAATGAATACTGTTTATAATTTATAGATTTGTTTGTAATATATTTAGCATTTTTGATTAATTTGTGTTGTTTCAAATCTGAATTACTTATGTAGTTCACTCCTTTGTCATAATCAAAATGTTAACGGTTTTTGTAAAAATACATAAGCTTGAATCCTTTTTTTCATTTTTACAAAAACCCTTTTTTATCTACTAAATTAAAAACTAAATAATCGGGCATAAAAGAGTATTTAGTCAGAAGCTACTTTTTTATTCTTGTTTGTTTAAAACTTATTTCTAAGGAGAGCTTATGCGAATTGTATTCCCCACAAAAGAAAATATGAGTTATATTTCTCATGTTGCAAGTTTAAAAGAGGCTGATTACTTAACCATTCTTCGAGTTAGAGGTCAAAATATTACTGGTGTTGAAACTGTTAAAAATCATACGTTTGAAAATAGTGATGAATTAGTTAAAGAGTTTAAATCAAATAAGTTTGGTGTTGTTATAACTCCTGATGCGAGTTCTTTACCAATACATCAACTTAAGCGTGAAGGAATATCTGTTTTTGAGGATGAACCATCACAATTAGTATTAGAAGCATTTAGTGAATTTGTTCAAGATAGATTGGTACGAGCTTAAAATATTTATAAAAATTTAAGCATAAAAAAAGCGGGTTTGACCCCGCTTAAGTTCCTTTCAACTTGCCCAAAGTAAAGGATACGCAATACTACAAAAAAAATCTTTAAAGTAAATAAAAATTTATAGGTTACGTATAAACTTTTTTTATATTTTCAAGTTTACTACTCATATTAAGTAATAACATATCAGCTAATACGAGTGCCATCATTGATTCTGCAACAATACTTCCTCGTGGTGCAACACAAGGGTCATGTCTTCCTTTAAGAGCACAGTTTACATCTTGGTTATTTGTATCTACAGTATCTTGGTTGAGAAAAATTGAAGGAGTTGGTTTAAAATGTACTTTAATAAGAATATCTTCACCGTTACTAATCCCACCTAAAATTCCACCACTGTGATTTGTTTTAAAACCATCATGATTGATTTGGTCATTATTTTCTAATCCTGTTACTTTTGTTGATTCAATTCCATCACCAATCTCTACGCCTTTAACGGCATTGATACTCATCATAGCATTAGCAATTTGAGAATCTAGTTTATGGTAAATCGCTTCTCCTAATCCTATAGGAACATTTGATACTTTAACTAAAGCAACTCCTCCTACAGAGTTGTGAGCCTCTTTTGCTTTTAAGATAGCCTCTTTTTGTTCATTCTCTTTGGCTTTATCTAAAGCAAATATTTCACTTGTTTTAGCATATTCAAAGTCATATTTTTTTGCATCAATTCCATGAATAGAAGTGATACCACTTTCAATGTTAATACCTACTTCACTTAAAAGTAGTTTTGCTATAGCACCTGCTGCTACCCTTGCACTGGTCTCTCTGGCACTACTTCGTCCACCACCTCGATAATCTCTTAGTCCATATTTATGGAAGTAAGTAAAGTCTGCATGTCCTGGTCTAAAAAGGTCTTTTACATTTGAGTAATCTTTGCTTTTTTGATTTTCATTAAATAGTACCATCGCAAGAGAAGTTCCTGTTGTTTTACCTTCAAAAACTCCACTTAGGATTTCTATTTTATCACCTTCTTTCCGTGCTGTTTCAAATTTACTTTTACCAGGTTTTCGCCTATCCATTTCACTTTGGATAAAATCTTCATCAATTCTTATACCTGCAGGAACACCATCAACAATACACCCTAGTGCTTTACCATGACTCTCTCCAAAGGTAGTAAAGGTAAATCTATGTCCGAAGCTATTCATTACTCTTGACCCTTTTTTAGTTTTTCTAAGGCAATTTTTGCTACAGCTTGTTGTGCTAATTTTTTACTTTTGCCTATAGCTTGACCATAGTTTTCTCCATCAATCCAAATAGAGACTTCAAATTCTTTTTTATGATCAGGTCCATATGAACCTTCGATTTTATACTCTGGAATTGAAGCAAACTGGGCTTGAGTTATCTCTTGTAGGGCAGTTTTATAATCACTAAAAAGCACATCAAGATTGATTTTATCATAAGATTTTTCAAGAAGCTTTAGAATGATTGGTTTAAGTGTATCAAGACCAGATTCTAAATAAATAGCACCCATGATTGCTTCAAAGGCATCAGATAAAATAGAGGCTTTGCTTCGTCCTTTATTTCTCTCTTCTGCAACAGAAATAAAGATATAATCACCTAGTTTAATCTCATTGGCTAATTTAGTAAAACCTGTTTCATTCACTAATGAGGCTCTAATCTTAGATAAATCACCTTCATTAGATTTGGGAAATTTTTTGTATAAATACTCCCCAACAATTAAGTTTAAAACGGCATCACCTAAGAACTCTAATCGTTCATTATTATAAGGCTTTTTATAGCTTTTATGGGTAAGTGCTTCGATTATCAGATCTCTATTTTTAAACTGATAATCCAAACACTTTTCAAGTTTAGAATAATCACCTGTCATTATTTTCCTTTTTTATTTTTTATCTACTTTTTAACAGGATTTGTAAAAAATCCTTAAAAGGAGCAAAACCTAAAGTGCTTTAAGAATAAAGCTTATTTCAAGTTTTCAGCTTCTGTTCGTGCAAGTATATCACACCTTTCATTATGTTCATGTCCATCATGACCTTTTACCCATGTGGCTTCTATTTTGTGTGTTTTTGAAACCTCTATATACTCTTTCCATAGGGCATCATTTTTAACTGGTTTTTTAGCAGCTGTTTTCCAGCCATTTTTTACCCAACCTGTTAACCATTCATTGATTCCTTTAACTACATAGGTAGAATCAGAGATGATATGCACACTGCATGGTTCTTTTAGGGCTTTTAGTCCTTCAATAACACCTAAGAGTTCCATTTGGTTGTTTGTTGTCATAGGATTTCCCCCTGATAACTCTTTTTCTTTACCTTTATACTCTAAAATGGTTCCCCAACCTCCAGGTCCTGGATTGCCTAAGCTTGAACCATCACTGTAAAGATTGATTTTTTTCATTAAAACCTTTCGTAAGTACGTGTTGTACATTGAAGCTTAAAATAGCATGACAATGTGGACATCGTGAGTCAAATATTGGGTGGGTATGCTTACATGAACTACAAATAAAATCAAAATTTAAATCCGCTTTAACTTTATGTTCATGTTTGTGTAAAAGCATAAGAACATCAAAGGCAAAATCATCACTATGATCAAGGGTTTGAATGTACCCTTTTGCGTTATAGAGTTCATTTAAAAAGAGATTACGTGCAACAACATCAAAATCAATATCGTCAAAACTTAAGTACCACATGATATCAATGACTTTTTGAAGATTAAATAAGCCTACATTTTCCCAAAAAGCTTTTTTGTTAAACTGTAAGAGGTATTGAACAAGTAGACGCTCAATGGTTCTATCTTCTTTGTAGAGTTTAAAAAGGTTTTCACTTTTTTTCTCAAAGGATAAAATTGGGTCATTTAAAATAGTTAGTGCTTTAATATAGATTTTATCTTTTTGCATATTTTGGTTTAGTTCATCAAGAGACTCAATAACATGATAGGCCTTTTTATACTCTTTGAGTTTTTCATAGATGATAAGAAGATGGCGCAGTGCCTCTTGATTTCGTGGTGAAAATTTTAAAATTTTAAGAAAAATATCACGGGATCGTTGCATAAACCCACCCTTAAAGTAGGTTGTTCCAAGTAGCTCTAAAAGCTCCTCTTTTTTAACTTTATCTGTAACATGTTCAAGTAGGGCAATATAGACTGAAATAGCCTTGTTATATTCACCTTTGTGTATAAAAGTTGAGGCTAAAAGTACAATGGAATCAAAAGGTAAATTATAGGTTTTATATAAGTGAACATAGTCCTCTTCTTTAAGTTTTCCAAGTTCAAAACGTTTGAGCAGTTTTCGGTACTCTGTACGTGCTTTCTTTTCTTTGTAAAGAGAAAAAGAGTAGGTTAAAAATGATATTACAAAAATAAGTAGAAAAAAAGTAATGATTCCAAACAAGGGATCACGATACTCTAAAACAATACCATCCAAGAAGATAACCTTTCAATTTAAATAAAGATAGATAATAGCATAAAAGGACATATAAAATAATAAAAGAGTATAATCCGTGCCATGATTACAAAAGAATCCATTGAAAATCTTAAAAACCATCTTGATGTTGTTGATGTTGTCTCACAATTTCTTGAGCTTAAAAAGAGTGGTGCAAATTTTAAAGCATGCTGCCCTTTTCATGGGGAGGATACGCCATCTTTTGTTGTAAGTCCTGCAAAACAGATTTATCATTGCTTTGGTTGTGGTGTTGGTGGAGATGCTATTAAATTTGTCATGGAGTATGAAAAACTCTCTTACCCTGAAGCGTTAGAAAAATTAGCCTCAATGGTGAATGTCACATTAGAACACGATAATAACAATCAAAAGAAACAAGATTTAAGAGTTTTAGAAGAGGTCAATAAATATTATCAACGGCTTTTTGTTTCCAATGATGTGTGTAAAGAGTACTTAAAAGATAGAGGAGTTTCTGAGTTTTCTATTGAAAAGTTTGAAATAGGGTATGCTCCTGCTTCATATGATACGATAAATTTTTTAAAGCATAATCATTTCAATCTTCCTGATGCCATTGATTTAGGGGTTATTGATACGGGACAAAATGGTCTTTATGCTCGTTTTATTGAGCGTATCACTTTTCCTATTTATGCACTCAATGGAAAGATTGTTGGATTTGGTGGACGAACTATTACTGGACACAATGCAAAATATGTTAACTCTCCACAAACAAAAGTATTTAACAAATCACGATTACTTTATGGATATAACTTAGCCAAGGAGGCGATTTATAAAAAAAACCAGCTTATTGTTACAGAAGGTTATCTTGATGTAATCATGTTGCACCAAGCAGGTTTTGACACAGCAGTTGCAACTTTAGGAACAGCCCTTACTAAAGAGCATCTGCCTCTTTTAAAAAGGGGAGAACCTAAAGTTATTGTTGCTTATGATGGTGATAAAGCAGGTTTAAATGCCGCCTTTAAAGCAGCAACTATGTTAAGTCACTCTGAGTTTGAGGGTGGGGTTGTTATCTTTGGAGAAGGTATGGACCCAGCAGATATGGTAAAGGATGGTAAAGTAGAGGAACTGAATAATATTTTTTCTAAGCCAATGCCTTTTATCAATTTTGTGATTGATTCTATTGTTTTAATGTACAATATTAATGAACCCCAACAAAAACAAAAAGCACTTAATGAAGCCAATGAGTATTTAAAAACCCTTAATCCTATCTATCAAGATGAGTATAAACGTTATATTGCTCAAAAACTTAATATTCGGGAAAACTTTGTTAAAACAGTACAAAGCAGTGTTCGTAAAATGGAAGTGGATTTAAGTAAGATTGATATAGCAGAGCTCTCTATTATCAAATATATTTTAGAAGAACCAAATCGACTAGATAAGGTATTAGATATTGTTGATGCTTCAATGTTTGAGTATCATAATAATGAGTTTATTATGCTCATGCAAGATAGTGCAAATCCACAACTTCATGGAATTTTGCTTAATGAAAAGTTGGAAAACTATACAAATGAAGAGTTTACCCATCAGCTTTTTAGGTTATTGATTAAGTACTATAATCAAAAACTTTCACAAGTTAATTATGATACATCCATGAATTTCAAAGAGAAATCCATTTTAATACGTAAAATAAAAGATAATATTTTACAACTACGTCGTGGCAAACTAATCAGTTATAATTTATAATTTTTTATTTCAATATAAAAAAATTATTTTTATTTCAGTATTTATTATATAGA
>CAZIES010000077.1:0-12251 GCA_964538295.1 uncultured Arcobacter sp.
TAATATTGATTTATAATATCATAAAAAACTCTATTTTCAAAGTCAAAGCTTAAAAATAACTATTAAAATTTAAAGAAAAGTCACATTTAATAGTCAGCCAAAGGTCGTTCTTAATAAAAATAATATTTTTATTATTTAGTTGTAAAAAAGTGAGTTATTAAATAGTGGTATTTATAATAAACTCTATTCCTTTATAAGTCATATTTTTATGTTTAAAAGTGATAGCCTGATAAAGAAGTTCACCTCTTAGTTCTAATTCGAAAAGTTTTTTAGTGAAGCTATTAAAAATATTGATAAAAGAGATAGAGATATTTTACTTCAAGTTGTTGGTAAAATATATTGGAGTAAAACTATTAAAACTAGAGAAATCTTAATTCATCATTACATTGATATTGATAGTGAGACTGTATTTAGCATTTGTAATGAAAAATTTGATGAACTTAAATTGAATATCCAAAAAATTAGAACTTACAAAATCTAAAACTCTAAAACTAATTTCCAAACAAAAACCCAACTAAACCTAAAACACGACATAATTACATATGAACTTCCAAGAAATAGGAGGTGAAATCATGAATAAAAAGATTATAAACCTATTTAATGTTCTTTGGCAAGACTATATCAAAGTCACTCCTACTGCACTTAAAATCCATGAACTTTTAGGCTCTAAAGAACATGAGGATATTGTTAATGACCACATTGCTCTACGTACCTTTGATATAGAGCGTGTCAATCTTGAAAAACTCAGCTTACACTTTAAAGCTTTGGGGTACCAAGAGTGTGGCAAATACTATTTTAAAGAGAAAAAACTTTTGGCTAAACATTATGAACACCCTGATGTGATAGCTCCTAAAGTTTTCATTTCTCAACTTCTACTTAGTGAGTTTTCTATTATTTTACAAGAGTTGGTTAAAAAGTTTATGCGCAGTGTTGATGATAAAGCAGTCTATTCCCAAGGTTTTTTATCCTCTGGAAGGCACTGGGATATTGATACTAAAACCTATGAATTACTGCGTCGTGAGAGTGAATATGCTGCATGGCTTTATGTGTGGGGGTTTCGAGCGAATCATTTTACGGTGAGTGTCAATCACTTAAAAGCTTTTGATTCCTTAGAGGAGGTTAATGTGGCTCTTAAAAATGCTGGTTTTCAACTTAATAGTGTGGGTGGAGAAATCAAAGGAAGTCCAGAACTCTTTTTAGAACAATCTTCTACTTTAGCCGATGAGGTCCTTGTTGAGTTTAGTGATAAATCAATAGTAATACCGAGCTGTTTTTATGAGTTCGCTTTGCGCTATGTTACTCCAAAGGGTACCCTATTTAGTGGTTTTGTGGAAGCTTCTGCTAATCAAATATTTGAAAGTACGCACAAAAATACGTAAATACAATATGCAAATGCTTAAGAAGTATTATTTAAAATACTTCTTGACGCTTTTTTCTATCTCTTTGGGTGATAAAATACCTCGCTCATGTCCTTTAATAATCCCATTGTCTAAAAAGACTAGCATGGGTACAACAATAACACGAAATCTATCTGCTAGGGCTTTTTCATCAACAACATTAACTTTGTAAATAGTGACATCATCAGTTTGGCTTGCATTATATTTTGTTAAGTTCTTACCTAGAACCTTACAAGCACTTCACCATGATGCATGAAAGTCAAGAATAACTTTTTTGTTAGCTATTTTTTCATCAAAGTTATTGATAGTAAGCTCTTCAAAAGCAAATAGCGAACCCAAAAGAAAAAGTAAACTAAGTATAATCTTTTTCATGGAAAATCCTTTTAAATACGTAAGTTATCTTACATAAGTTATGTGTATAAACTGTTTAGTCTCTTTATGTTAAGATAATCAATGCAAAAAGAACTTATAAGTGAACACGGCTTTAAAAAATTCGTCAATGAATTCAATCACCTTTTAAAAGTTGAAAAACCCCATTGGGTCAAAGAAAAAGAGATTGCTGCAGCTTTTGGTGATCGCAGTGAAAATGCAGAGTACATTTCTGCCAAAGAGATGATTCGTAACATTGATAAGCGGCTTCGTTTTTTAGATAAAATTATCAATAATTCGACGGTAGTTGAGACCCAAAAACTCTCCCATAAAAAAGTCAATTTTGGTTCCAAAGTCCACCTTATAGATTGTGAAACGCAAGAGGAAAAAGAGTTCACTATTTTAGGAACTTTTGAGAGCAATCCAAGTGCTAATATTATTTCCAATAAATCCCCTTTAGGAAAGGTAATTTTAGGGAAAAGTGTCGGTGATGAGTTTGAATTTTTTATTAATGGCAAGTGCTATTATTACGAAGTTTTAGAGGTCTTTGAAGTAGATTTAGTATAACCTTTACTTTTTTTATTTATGGATTAAATACAATATCATTGAAAATCAGTAAATAAAAATCAATAAATAAATTATTTTTTTATAGATTCTTTCCAACGTACTAAAAATTGCTCACGGTTAAGAACTTTGGCTCCTAAATCCAGTTTGTACTGTAAGCTTGCATGTCCTAAGTTCCAAAAATCAAAGTCATTTTTTTCTAAGTAACGTCCGAGTAAGACCAATTGCAACTTCCCCCAGTTGTTATAGGTTTTTTCTTTGGTAAAAAAGCCAGTTAGACTCGTATAGGTTGCACCAATTTTATAGCCTACTTCTCCAGCAATGAGTTGTTTCGTTCGTTTATCCCATAACTCAACACTTAAAATCTCAAAAGAGCTACTATTTTGTTTGGCAAGTTCAAGTAAAATTGTTTTATATTCACATACCAGCCATGAAGGGTCATGATAGGCTTCAATTTTGTTAAGTACCTCTTCTAGGTTATGATTAAGTTTGAACTCATAGGTATCATGTTTAAGTAGTTGGGTGACTTTTTTTGAGACATGAAGATTTTCAAAATCTAAAACGGCATAATCAAACTGAATTTCAGGCAGTAAGATAAGTCGCTCTTGCATATCATACATGGATGTTGTAATAAATCCTGCAATGGCAAGTTTTTTGTAAAAGTCTGGTGAAAAATCATCACTCCAGTAGTAATTTAACTCTTTATTGGGATAGATATACTCTTCAACAAGTGCATGATTACTAATGGTTTCATCGTCTAAATAGTAAATAGTTTCATCCTTCATATGAAAGGATTTTATAAAAAAAATGTTTAGTTTCTTATTTGGTCTTAGTTTTTGATGATTTTTACATGGTTTTTAGTGTCAATCAGTGAAATTAGTTGTGCCTCTTTTATTTTGATACTTCCATCACTTTTGACTCTACCTTTTGAAACATATTGAAAGGTATAATCTTTTTTCTTTTTAATATCAAGGTATTTTTCTTTATTAATATGGATCTTTCCACTGGCAAGTTTATTGGAGATGCTCTGTTTTAAAACATCAATAATATGGTACTTATCTCTTTTATATTTGGTGTTTTTGTTGTTTTGTTCAATGGTTGAATTATCGTTATAGTAAACAACCTCTTTTTTTCCTAAAAAGAATCGTGCTAAGCTGGAGGTTACTTTGATTTTTAAGTAGTTATTTTTAATAGTAGTTATATCTTGAATGATTCCAAGTTTTAAATCACCATAATAAATAGAGTAGTTGGCAAAGCTGAAACTTACTGCCATAAGAAGGGCTAAGACTATTTTCATTAAATCTCCTTTATTGAAAAAACAGTATAAAAACAAATCGCGTAACAATTGTGAAAAAGGCTCACAAGAAAATTAAACCCAATATTATACTATATTTTACTAGTGTTTTGCAAGTTTTACGATAAATTAATGTCGTTTGCTTCCATAAAAGATGATATATTGAATACTCTTTCGTAGCATTAGGTAACATAAAAAATGAAGTTTATAATGAACATATGTTGAGTTTAAATTGCTTGAAAGAGTGGTTTTTAGGGCGAGCGTATGATATTTGTATGATTTTACTCGTTTCGTTCATAAACAAAGTTTGGGTATACTATCACAAATTTTGTAGAAAGGATTACCATAATGGGAAAAATTACAGAACAAGATATTATAGATAGTATAGCTGACGCATGTCAATATATTTCGTTTTACCATCCAGAAGATTTCGTAAAAGGAATGGTTGAAGCGTATGAAAATGAGAAGTCAGAGTCAGCTAAAAATGCCATTGGACAGATTTTAATTAACTCTAAAATGTGTGCGATGGGTCACCGACCTTTATGTCAAGATACAGGGAGTGTTAATATCTTTATTAAAGTGGGGCTAAAAGCAGATTTAGATATTTCAAGAGACTTAGAAGATGTATTAAATGCGGGTGTTGCTAAAGGGTACACTGACCCAGATAATACGCTACGATACTCAGTTGTAGCAGATCCTGCTGGAAAGCGAATCAACACAAAAGATAATACACCAGCAGTTATTCACTACAGTGTTGATGCAAATTCGGATAAAATTGATATCACCGTTGCCGCAAAAGGTGGAGGAAGTGAAAATAAATCAAAATTTGCAGTACTTAATCCATCCGATTCAATCTATGACTGGGTAATGGCAAATGTTGAGCAAATGGGAGCAGGATGGTGTCCTCCTGGTATTCTTGGTATTGGTATTGGTGGTAACCCTGAAAAATCAATGATGTTAGCAAAAGAGTCTCTAATGGGGCACGTTGATATTCATGAACTAAAAGAGCGAGGTCCTCAAAATGACCTTGAAGAGTTACGACTTCGATTATATGAAGATATCAATAAAATTGGTATTGGAGCACAAGGTTTAGGTGGACTTACAACCGTTCTTGATGTAAAAATCTTAGACTATCCATGTCACGCAGCATCACTACCAGTGGCGATGATTCCTAACTGTGCGGCAACGCGACATATTCACTTTGAACTTGATGGAAATGGAGCAGCAACATTTAATAAACCAGATTTAGATATTTGGCCAGATTTAGAAATTCCAATGGATACGGTTAAAAAAGTAAATATTGAAGATTTAACAAAAGAGAAGTTACAAGAATTTAAATCAGGTGATACATTATTACTATCAGGAAAAATCTTAACAGCACGAGATGCAGCACATAAAAAAATTGTTGAGTACAAAAATGCTGGTAAGCCACTTCCAAATGGGGTAAGCTTAGAAGATAGATTTATCTACTACGTTGGACCAGTTGATCCAGTAGGTGATGAAGTAGTAGGACCTGCGGGACCAACAACATCAACACGAATGGATAAATTTACTAAAGATATGATGGAAATTGGTATCATGGGTATGATTGGTAAAGCAGAGAGAAAGCAACCAACAATTGATTTAATCAAAGAGTATAAGTCAATGTACCTTATTGCTACTGGTGGAGCGGCATACTTAATTGCACAATCAATTAAAGGTGCTAAAACATTAGCATTTGAAGAGATGGGTATGGAGGCTATTTATGAGTTTGAAGTAAAAGATATGCCTGTAACAGTTGCAGTTGATACTGAGGGTAACTCAATTCATACAACTGGTCCTGCTCAATGGCGGACAATCTAATTAATTATCTAAAATAATATTACAAAGGCTTTTGCCTTTGTAATATCTTTATTATTCTTTCTCCTTAGCTAAGGGAAGTGTTATCTCAAAACAAGCACCCTTATAGTTTTTATCATTAATAACAAGTTTTTGATTATAGACGTTTATTGTACCATTGAAGTGTTTTTGAATGATTTCTGCAACCATATACAGACCAATACCGGTACCTTGACTTTGATGTTTTGTTGTGAAGTAAGGTTCAAAGACTTTTTCAATAATATCTTCTTGAATTCCTCCTGCATTGTCGCAAATCGTAAGCGTTATTGTTTCTTCATTTATTTGATTGCTAATTAGAATATGTTTTTCACCCTCTTGTAAAATAAGCTGGTCTTTAGCATTATTAAGAATATTTAAAAGTGCTTGTACAAGTTCACTACTAAAACCACAAAGTGTGATATTTTTATCGATTTTATCAATTTTTAGGTGAATGTTTTTAGTTGAAAGGGAGCTTTGGATAAGACTGATATTGTTAAAAATAACTTCATGAAGAGTAAAAACTTCGACTTCTTTGTCTTTTTTAAAGAAGGTTCTAAAATCTTCAATGGTTTGAGACATATAGTTAGCATGTTCAATAATTTGTTCAGTTGTACGATTAAAGTCTGTATCCGTTAAGGTATCCATCTCTTTTTGTAGTTGCATTCCTGATGTTGCTGAGGTAATAGCACTTAATGGTTGACGCCACTGATGGGCAATATTATTCATCATCTCACCTAGGGCTGCCATTTTAGATTGTTGGGATAATAGTTTCTCTTTTTCTTGATTTTTTTCAATCTCTTCTTGTACTCTTTTTTCAAGGTTTTTATTGAGTTGTTCAATCTCCTCTTTTTTCTTTAAGATAATATGCATAAATTTTACCAGTGTAAATGTTGCAAGAATAGCAATAGTAAGAACAAGTACAATTAAGTAAAGAGCATTTTGTTTGATTTGATTGATTTTTGCATTATGGGATTGAATAGGAATTGAAAGCCTAATACCTCCGCGTATATCACCTACTTTATACCCTTGTTTCGCATGACATTTTAAACAAGATTGATTAACTTTTAAAGAGCCCATAAAATTAAAGACATCTTTTTTCTTATCAGTTTTATAGTAAAACTTTGTTGTTTTGTTCGTTTCAAAAAATTGTAGTGCCTCTTTTTCAAAGCTATCTGCTTTGTTAGCAGGGTTTATTGGGTTTAAACTCGTGATTTTAAAATAAAAATTACGCTGTTTGTTAGAGATTTCAGAAATTTGTCTTGTCATCCATGCAGGGTTTATTTTAATGAGTAGTTCGTCATCTTTAGTAAAAGTGTGATTATCAATTAAATAAGGGTTTGGTTCTATTGAATCATTTTTCTTTACATAAACACCACCGTATTGTGCATTCCATTGGCGTGTCATCACAACATTTTCAAAATGTGAGGTGGCTTCTTGCACTAAGATAGTCTCAACGGCTAAGAGTTGCTTATTTTTATTATCAATAATTTGAAAGATAATGAAACCTGTCAGCATGATAGAGGAGATAAGAATAATTAAAATAATATTGAATTCTCTTTTCATTATTTCTTCTTCCTATTTGTACTTAATATCTAAATGATAATATTTATACTAGCTATTATTTCATTATTTTCTTAAATAATAGCTTTTAGCTTCTAGACATTCTTTCTAAAGTTAGTCAATAATAAGAAATAAAATTTTTAACTTTCTTAAATGTGGTGAAAACTAAACGTAAAAAATGTACAATATGATTTAGGAAATAAAACTTATAAAGGTGCAGAGTTTATGATAACTTTGATGGATGGATAATATCATGGATATAGAGATTTTAAAAAATATCAGTGTGTTATATGTAGAAGATGAACTTGATTTAAAAGATGTCACTGAAAATTTTTTATCAAATATTATTGGTAAGGTGGTCTCTCATGATAATGGATTAGATGCTTTACACTGTTTTAATGAAGAAAACTTTGATATTGTCATTACAGACATTAATATGCCAAAACTTAATGGTGTTGAACTTATAAAAGAGATAAAAAAAGTGAACCCAAATATTCCTATTATTGTCACTACTGCATATAACAATGAACAGCAACTTCAAGAACTTTATGATGCAGGAATGGATGAGTATATTATGAAACCTATTGATTTAATGCAACTGGTTGAAAAGATTGTAGAAGCTGCCCAAAAAAAGGCATAAATTTATGTCTCTTTCATTTCAATAAAGAGAAAATGTGAATTATTAAGCGCTTTTATTGTTATTTTTTCTTCTTGTGTAATCTCCATAGCATCACCACTCGTTAAGATTTCATCATTAATTGTAGAGCTTCCTTCAATTTGTACAAAATAGAGTTGTCGATTTTGCTTGATAATAAAATCAAGGCTCTGTCTTGCTTCTAATTCGCTCACATAAAAATTAACATCTTGATGAATTTGAACTTTTGCGTCGCCTTCTTGGCTTGAGACAATATTGAGCAGTTTGTTTTGACGCTCATTTTTTTCAAACTTGTGAGAACCATATAGTTTAGGTAATCCTTCACTTGGTGGTAAAATCCAAATTTGAAGTAATCGTAAATCTTTACTGGTATGGCGATTAAATTCACTGTGTAAAATACCATCACCTGCACTCATATATTGTACTTCTCCACGTTTTAAGGTCTCAGAATTTCCCATAGAGTCTTTGTGGGTGATTTCGCCATCAATAATGTAAGAGACTATTTCCATATTACTATGGGGATGGGTATCAAACCCTCCTTGAGGATGAATAATATCATCATTTAGTACGCGTAATACGCCAAACTGAATGTTATCATAATTTCGATACTCAGCAAAACTAAAATGAAATTGGGACTCCAACCAACCTAGGTTTGAGGTTCCCATATTCTCTTTTAATAGTTTTTTTAACATGGTAGGCTCCTCTTTATTTTAGAATTGTTTATTAATAACATTAACAAATTGTGAAAGAATTCTTTCACTACTTTTTGTGTCCAATGGTTTTTGATAGGTGGTTATGATTTCTCGCGGCATCACAATAGAACCTAGGTTCGTAAATTGATTTCGCATAGCTTGTGTGACATTGGTTCCCCCACCACCGCTGTGCGTTGCTAGTTGGATAATTTTTAGGGTAAAAAGTTTTCTGAAATCATCACCTACTCGTGAAATCCACGCTACAAAGTTAACTAAAACAGGAGGAAGTGAAAAGTTGTACTCTGGACTGATAACAACATATCCAGTGGCGTTTTCCATTAGTGGAATCAAATCCAAGGCTTTTTGAGGAATACCATCATTTTGTTCTTTTAAACTATCATACATGGGAAGTGCTAATTCTACTAAATTGATAATTTGACTTTTTGTTCCTACGTTTAAAAGTTGTTCTTGTACCACATTTGCTAATTTCATATTTTCATTGAGACTTGCTACAAATATTAAAACCATAATTTACTCCTTGAATAGTATGGTGTCCATAGCTTGATTGCCATACATATATTGATTATGTAATGATTTACCCTCATAGGTACGAGAAGCACCAAGGGCAACAAAAAGAGGTAAAAAATGCTCTAAGGTAGGATGATTTTGTCGTACATAAGGAGCATCTTTTTCAAAATTGATTAAACTGTTTATCTCTTTATTTTCTAATTTTTCAACAACCCAGTCTCTAAAAGCTACAGCATAATTAACGGGTTTTTGGTTTTCATCATGCCAATTCATATCTCGTAGATTATGAGTCATGGCGCCACTTGCAATAATGAGTGTATCTTTACGTAAACTCCTTAATGCTTTTCCAATATTCATTAGCTCTTTTGCATTGAAGTTTAAAGGCAGTGAGAGCTGTACAACAGGAATATCTGCTTTTGGATACATTAGTTTTAGTGGTGACCATACTCCATGGTCATATCCACTTTGTGTTTGTTCTTCAAAAACATTAATATGTGCATTTGAAAGAAGTGAAATAACCTCTTTAACTCTATTTATATCATTGTTTATAGGATAATCTTGTTCATAAAGTTTCTGTGGGAAATTGTAAAAATCATAGATAATAAAAGGGTCTTCATTATTTAAGATTCTTAACTCTTTAGTTGTCCAATGAGCAGATATTACCAAGATGGTTTTAGGTTTTATAAATTTTGAGGGAAGTGCTTTTAAAAACTTTGTTGTTGAATTATCTTCAATAGTTAATGTTGGACTTCCATGGCTGATAAATAGTGTTGGTAACATCTTTTGCGCGCTCCGTATATGTATTGAGACCTAACGAATTATTTCGCTAAAATCCCTTCTAATTCGATATCTAGTTTCACTGTTTCACCCACAGCAACACCACCAGCTTCTAAAATTGAGTTATATTTTAGTCCATAGTCCATACGGTTAATTTTTCCACTAAGTGCTAAACCTACACGAGTATTTCCCCATGGATCTTTAATTGAACCGTTGTTTTCAAAATCTAAAATCACATTTTTAGAAACACCTCTCATGGTTAAAACACCATAGGCTTTATCATCTTGAACTTTGTCTAAGATAAATGTTAAATTAGGATATTTTTTAGCATCAAAAAAGTCGTCTGCTTTTAAATGGTTGTCTCGTTTAACATTATCCGTATTAATTGAGGCAACTTTAATTTCACCTTTTAAACTTTTTAGGGTATTTGTTTTTTCATCATATTTAAAGGCTCCATTAAAATCATTGAATTGACCTTTTATATTAGAAATCATCATATGTTTGACTTTAAAACCAATATTTGAGTGACTTTTGTCTACATTGTATGTTCCACCAAAAAGTGCACCTGCTGTTAAAATAGAAGCTAATCCTAATTTTACTAATTTGTCCGTAAACGGAATTCCACTTTGTTTCATCATTTTTTTTCCTTTTAATTTATATATTACTAGTTAGTACTATTAAAACAAAAAAAAGCGCATTATAAATAATACGTTTTTAATTTGCCTTATAGACTTTGTTTAACAAATCAAATAGAGTATCCAATTCCTCGTCACTTAAAACTTCCATATTTTTATGAAGGTTTTTTGCATGCTCTGGAAAGACCTTTTCAATAACCGCTTTACCTTTTTCTTCAAGTGTTAAAATTGAAGCGCGTTTATCTTCAGGATCTGCAATAGCTGTAATCCAACCATCACGTTTGAGGTTTTTAACCACAACGGTGATATTCCCAGGAGTGCTCATAGTAAGCTTTGTAATTGAACCAATATTTAAATTGCCTCGATGATAAAGTACCTCTAATACTTTAAATTGATTAAACGTTAAATCATTATCAGATAAATAGTTTAAAGTCTTTTGTTGTAGTTTTTGTGCAACTCTTTCTAAACGAACTACAGTTCTCATTGATTTGTCAGTTCGATAACCATAGGATTTTAAACTTTTTCTATTCATGATATAACTCCTGATGAAATTATAGTACTAATTAGTAGTAAATGTCAAGGGATAAAAGTTAAAATATTACTAATTAGTAATAAAAAAGCTATAAAAAAAGCCCTAAACTCACTATATTTAGGGCTTTTATAAAATTTAAAAATTTTCTATTTTTATTTATCTGAGAAGTTTTTAATAATCTCTTTTGCTTCATCAAGTGCTTTTTGGCTTGACTCTTTATCAAATGTTAATGCTACTGCCATTCGTCTTCCAACATGAGATTGTGGTTTTCCAAATACACGCGCATATGAAGTTGTAGTAAAGGCTTTTTCATTGATTTCAACAACAGGGTTAAAGGTATCCTCTTTTGCTTTATACGCAGCACTTGCACCTGCACCATAGTCAATATAATCTAAAGGTAGTCCAAGTACCGCTCGAATATGAAGGGCAAACTCACTTTGAGATTGGGTAATCATTGTTACCATTCCCGTATCATGTGGGCGAGGGCTAACTTCACTAAAGTAAACTTCATCACCTTTTACAAACATCTCAACACCAAAGATACCTCGACCACCAAGACCATCAGTAACAGTTTTAGCTATCTCTTGAGCATTTGCTTTTGCCGTTTCACTCATATCCATTGGTTGCCATGAAAAGATATAGTCTCCATCTTGTTGGATATGACCAATTGGTTCACAAAATACTGTTTGTTGTTCATTTCGAACGGTTAACATAGTAATTTCATAATCAAATTTAACAAATGCTTCAACGATTAACTCACTTGCATCCCCTCGCGCTTCTTTTGCTATTTCCCAAGACTTTGGTAAATCTTCTGCACTTCTAGCAACACTTTGTCCATGTCCTGAGGAACTCATTACGGGTTTAATCACACAAGGAAAGCCCATGTTTTGTGCAGCACTTTGTAACCCTTCAAACGTTGTTACAAATTCGTATGGTCCCGTTTCTACTTTTAACTCTTCAGCTGCAAACTGTCGAATATTTTTTCGGTTCATTGTTTTATTAACCGCATCGGCATTTGGAATAACATGAAAACCTTCATTTTCTGCTTCAAAGAGTGCCTCAATATTAATCGCTTCAACCTCAGGTAAAATGTACGTTGGTTTTTCTCTTCGAATGACATCAAGAATCTCATTTTTGTTTTTCATGTTGATGGTGTAGGCTTTATTGGCAACTAATTGTGCTGGTGCATTGTTGTATGAGTCAACGGCAATGGTTTCAATACCTAATCGTTGTGCTTCAATAACAACCTCTTTACCTAACTCCCCACTTCCAAGAAGCATTACTTTAATCGAATCTGATTTTAACGGTGCTGTGAAATTCATTTTATCCCTTTATTTTATTAAAAAGTATCCTATCATACTTTTCTAGATTTTCTTGTTTTATCATTGTTT
>CAZIES010000078.1:0-12195 GCA_964538295.1 uncultured Arcobacter sp.
AGCCGTAGGCGGCGGATTTACAATCCGCAGGATTTGACCACTCTCCAACCTCACCGGTTTTAAACATTATTGTTCTGGTCAAGCGCTGGTCTGTATAGACATACGCAGGACAATGATAAAAAAATGGAGCTGATGAAGGGACTCGAACCCCCGACCTGCTGATTACAAATCAGCTGCTCTAGCCAAGCTGAGCTACATCAGCATCCAAAATTCCAAAATGGTGGCGCGGGGCAGAATCGAACTGCCGACACAAGGATTTTCAGTCCTTTGCTCTACCGACTGAGCTACCGAGCCATCTGAAATTGGAGTGAAATTATATACACAATATTATTAATTTAAGCTTAATTCTGAAACAATTAATTTAAATTGTTCGCCTCTTGCTTTATAAGAAGAAAATTGGTCTAAAGATGAAGCTGCTGGAGAGAGTACTGCAAGGGTTGTTTTATCGTGTTTCTCACTGATTTTATCAACAGCATTTTCAAGCAATTTACACGATTGAAAAACGATTGAATATTCTAACGATAATCGATTTAAATCTTCAGTATTTGTTCCAATATTAAAAAGTTCAATATCAAAATCTTTTAAAAACTCAAAAAGAGGTATAAGATCAGCTCCTTTATCATCACCCCCTAAAATAAGATAAATCTTTTTATCTTTATAAGGTGTTAGTGCATTAATTGTTGCATCAATATTTGTTGCTTTACTGTCATCTACCCATGTACGTTCAAATTTATCTTGAAAAAACTCTACTTTATGCTTATCAATTGAGAATTGATTGATTTTTTCATAAGATAGCTCATCAAAAATAATTCTTTGACAAGCCAGTGCTAAAAGTGCATCCAATAAAAAAGGTTCTTGAAATGTAATAGCTTCTTTATTAATAAAAAATTGCTCACATAAATCATCAGAGCTTTTATAAGTAATTTTACATGCAGCTGTGGGATAGTCCTTATACTTTTCAGGGATAATTGCAATTTCACCCTCAATCATAAAATCAAGGGGTTTTAGTTTTGCTAACTCATATTCACTAAAACTTCCATGCCATGATATATGATCTTCAGAAATCGGTAAAAGAATATATAAGTTAGGTTTTGCTCTGTTTGTGTAGTGTAAAGTAAAAGAAGAGGTCTCTAAAATCCATATAGGAGCATCTTTATCTAATTGGGCAACAGGTGTACCAATATTTCCTCCAACAACACTTCCTTTAGCCTCTAAAAGGTGTTGAATCATTTGGGTTGTTGTTGTTTTACCATTGGTTCCACTAATCCAAATGGAAAAAGGCATTTCATTAGCAAAATAGTCATAATCACTCATAATGTTTTTTGATTGTTGAACCATCTCTTTATATGGAGGTATTCCTGGACTTACAATGGTTGGTTCATTACTTGTCTTGTCATAAGTATCAAAGTCACTCTCATCATAAAGAATAACATTTTGTACCTTTTGAGCAAAGGCTTGAGCTGTTAATCCCTTACCTAAAAATCGTATTTTTTGATTTTTCATAATGTTAATACTTTACCGCAATTTTAAGCTCATTAAAGCGACTAGATTGGCCATAAAAGAGATAATCCAAAAACGCACGATAATTTTATTCTCTTTCCAGCCTTTCTCTTCAAAGTGATGATGAATAGGTGCCATTAAAAAAACACGTTTTTGACGTAACTTATATGAGCCCACTTGTAAAATAACGGATACCGTTTCAATCACAAAAATTAATCCTATGATGACTAATAGAATTTCCGATTTACAAACAATTGCCATGTAACCCATAAAAGCTCCCATAGGCAGACTTCCACTATCTCCCATAAATACTTGTGCAGGATGGGAGTTGTACCATAAAAATGCAATAAGTGAACCAATCATCGCAGCACCCACTATTGCTAATTCTCCCACTATTTTAATATTAGGCAACAATAAGTAAGAAGAGATAATTGCATGTCCTGTAATATAAACAATAACAGAGAGTGTAAAAAATGCCATAATTGAAGGCACCGTTGCTAAACCATCTAATCCATCTGTTAAATTTACAGCATTTGAAGCTGCTACCATCACTAACATCCAAAAAATGATAGCAAAATATCCCATATCAAAAAGTGGCATCTTATAAAAAGGGGTGAAAAGTGTCGTAGAGTGACTTGCATAATACAACATACCCACCACGATAAATCCAGCCATAATTTGTAAAATAAGTTTAGCCCGTGAACTTAACCCTGCTGAGTTTGCATTGTGCGTGATTTTTGCTAAATCATCTTTTATGCCAATAAGAGTAAATAAAGAGATTGCTAAAATCCCACCTACGACATAGTAATTATTTAGTTTTGCAGTTAAAACTGTTGCTATAAGGGTTGCTCCAATAAAAACAATCCCACCCATCGTAGGTGTACCTGCTTTTTCTTGATGAGAGTCTGGTGCATACTCATAAATAGGTTGTCCTGCTTTTCGTGCCTTCGCCCAACGTATAAACTTTGGCATTAGCCACATCGTTAAAAAAAATGAAATAAAAAATGCTATACCACCACGAACGGTAATATATTGAAATATATTAATATCTAAATGTCGATAAAACCAATAAAACAAATTCAAACCTTAGTTTTTAGGAAATACAATCCCTATTTTTTACAAAACATAACTAGAATGCTTTCAGCAAATATATTTCTATGTTTTGATATAATCGCGCAGATTATATTATAAACTACCAAATAAAAAGATAAACTCTTGACTTTACATTTGGTAAAAGGTTAAAAATGACAAATAAAACACTTTTAGTAATCACTGATGGTATTGGGCACAATAACAATGATAATTTTAATGCTTTTAAAAATGCTAATACTCCAACCTATGATTACTTATTTAAAAATACACCCTACTCACTTATTAGTACCTATGGTAAACATGTAGGTCTTCCTGATGGGCAAATGGGAAATTCTGAAGTTGGGCATATGACAATTGGTAGTGGTCGTGTACTTTATCAAGATTTAGTCAAAATTAATATGGCAATAGAAGAGGATACATTAAAACAAAACAGTGTTTTACAAACAACCCTTAAAAACTCAAATAGAATTCATTTATTAGGTCTGTTAAGTGATGGTGGTGTACACTCACATATTAATCACATCATTGCTTTAGCTCAAATTGCGGCTAACCAAGATAAAGAAGTTTTTATTCATATTGTCACTGATGGAAGAGATGTGGCTCCAAATTGTGCTAATACATATATACAACAAATTCTTGATATTTGTAATGATAAAATTTCTATTGCTACTATTTCTGGACGTTATTACACTATGGACAGAGATTCACGCTGGGAGAGGGTTCAAAAAGGGTATGATGCTATAGCAAAAGCCCAACCAACAACAACCACTAATATTCTTGACTATGTAAATGACAACTATGAAGATGAAGTTTTTGATGAATTTATGACACCAACTGCCTTTGAAGGATACAACGGATTTGAACAAAATGATGGAATCATCTTTTGTAACTTTAGAAGTGACAGAATGCGAGAAATCTCAACAGTTATTGCAAACCCAGCATTTAATGAGTTTGAAACTGTTGAGACAACAGTTAATATAGCAACCATGACACAATATGATAAGAACTTGCCCCTACCAGTAATGTTTCCTAAAGAGACACCTAAAAATACCTTAGCAGAAGTTATCTCAAATGCAGGGCTTTCACAACTGCATACAGCAGAAACTGAAAAATATGCCCATGTAACATTCTTTTTTAATGGAGGAGTAGAAGAACCTGTACTTAATGAAAGTCGTGTTTTAATCCCTTCACCACAAGTTGCAACTTATGACCTAAAGCCAGAAATGTCAGCACCAGAGGTTGGCGATGCAGTAAAAACAGCAATGAAAGAAGAAACTGACTTTATTGTTGTTAACTTTGCCAATGGAGATATGGTAGGACATACCGGAGTTTATGAAGCAGGAATAAAAGCCGTTGAGGCTGTTGATTATGAACTTGGTTGTATCATTGAAAAATGTAAAGAATTAAACTATAATTTAATACTCACTTCAGATCATGGAAACTGTGAGATGATGAAAGATGAAGAAGGTAAAATTTTAACAAATCATACAGTAGGAGATGTTTACTGTTTTGTTATGGCAAAAGATGTACAAAAAGTACAAACAGGAAGCCTTAACAATATTGCTCCTACGGTACTAAAATTGATGAATCTAGAGATTCCTAAAGAGATGGATAGCCCACTAATCTAAAAAGGTAACACGCATGAGCAAAATTAAGATTAAATCAGACCTACGAGAGATTTCACTATTAATCATAGAAGATGGAGAAGATATTATTAATATCATGGATAGAACCTTTAAAATGCTGGTCAAAGAGATTTTTCTAGCAAAAGATGGAGAAGTTGGTCTGCAAGAGTATCAAAAACATATACCAGATGTTATCTTAACTGATTTACGGATGCCTAATGTTAATGGTATTGAACTTATTAAGGAAATTCGAAAAACCAATAAAGAGATTCCTATTATTATGATTACAGCTTATGAGTATGATTTAAACGATAATGACAAAACCTATATCGATGCAATCTTCCCAAAACCAATTAACTTTATGAAGTTAATTCAAACCATAGATGAGTGTGTTCAAAAAATAAAATAGATGTCAAAACTACATATTCAAAATTTAACCATTCTTCATGAAGAGAGTACTTTAGTCAACTTAGAACTTACAGTCACCTCTTCAACAGCATTAATTGGCCAAAGTGGTAGTGGAAAATCACTAACATTAAAATCCATACTTAACCTGTTGCCTGAAAATTTACAAAGTGATATGGATATTCAAAGTGATTTTGAATTAAGTAAAGAGAATATTGGTTTTATTCCGCAAAACCCTTTTACCTCACTCTCCCCCTTAACTAAAATAGAGAAACAGTTTTTTTGTGATATCAATAAAATGAAAGAACTTTTAAAACTTGTTGGTTTGGAGTCTTGGGTACTTAAACGATTCCCCAGCCAATTAAGTGGAGGACAACTTCAACGTGTAGTTATAGCCATTGCACTAAGTAATACTCCAAAACTTCTTCTTTTGGATGAGCCAACAACAGCATTAGATGAGACAAGTAAAAATAAGATTTTACAACTGCTTCGAGAGTTACAAGAAAAATTAAATTTTCTAACCCTTTATGTTACCCATGATATTAACTCCATTAAAAATATTTGTGAAGATATTGTTATTATTAAAAATGGTAATATTGTTGAAACAGGAACAACACAAAATGTACTTAAAAACCCACAAAATACATATACTCAACAGCTCGTTGCAGCAAACTTTGAAAATAAAGAATTTAGGAAATAATCAATGAAATATATTTTAGGCTTTTTTACACTAATTGGAATTGCAGTATTAACCTGGCTTTTATATCTTTACAATGAAATACGTTTTGATATTGATAAAGTTATTAACTACAAACCACCATTAACAACACAGTTTTTTGATAAAAATGGGGAACTCGTTGCTAATATTTTTGATAAAGAAAATCGTCTTTATGTTGAATATAAAGATATTCCTCCAAGGGTTGTAGAAGCTCTTATTGCCATAGAAGATACCCAATTTTTTGAACATAATGGAATCAATCTTGATGCTATTAGTCGAGCTATTATTAAAGATATTAAAGCAGGTGCACTCGTAGAAGGAGCAAGTACACTTACCCAACAGTTAGTAAAAACATTAGTTTTAAGTCGCGAGAAAAAAATTATGCGAAAAATTAAAGAAGCACTTTTATCCATTCGACTAGAAACTATCCTAACTAAAGAAGAGATTTTAGAAAGATACCTCAATCAAGTCTATTTTGGACACGGTTACTATGGTATTAAAACAGCGGCAAAAGGGTATTTCAAAAAAGAACTCTATGAACTTAATTTAAAAGAGATTGCTATTTTAGTAGGACTTCCAAGAGCACCTAGTTTTTATGATCCAACAAAAAATTTAAAATTCGCACTAGCTCGAGCTAACCAAGTTGTGAACCGTATGAACACTTTAGGATGGATCAATAAAAGTGAATATGCCCAAGCAATTCAACTAATCCCTGAAGTTTACAATCAAACATTAACCCAAAATAGAGCACCTTATGTTATTGATTACGCCTTTAAAGAGTTAAAAGAGCATATTCCAAATATCAAAAATGAAGGTTATCAAGTTCATTTAACCATTGATTTAAAAGCACAAGAGATTGCAAGAAATGGACTTAAATACTCTTATGACGAAATTTTAAAACGAGACAGTTACTTTAAAAATAAAGAGAGTGCTAAATTCAGAAAAGAGAACAAACTCAAAAAAGATGACGAACTTCCTGAAGAGTTTATTACTGAACAAGAAGCTTTTAGTAAAACACTTAATGGAGGTATGATTACTATAGAAAACTCTACAGGAAAAATTATTTCTCTTGTTGGTGGGGTTGATTATAAAACCTCATCATTTAATCGAGTTCTACAAAGTAAACGACAACCAGGTTCGGCAGTTAAACCTTTCATCTATCAACAAGCACTTAACTTAGGATATTCACCGGCAAGTGCACTTATTGATATTTCTCGTACCTATGAATTTGAAGACCCAAATGCAAAAGTTATCAATGAAGAGACAGGGGAAGAAGAGAAGAAAAAATGGCAACCAAAAAACTATGAAGAGAACTATAAAGGTCTTATTTCTTTAAGAGAAGCCCTTGTTCATTCACGAAACCTTGCAACCATTAACCTCGTAAATGATATTGGTATTGATGTCATTTATAAAGGTTTAAAATCATTTGGATTAAAAGAGATGCCTTTTGATTTATCAATTACCTTAGGTTCTTTTGGTATCTCACCGATTGATTTAAGTGAAGCTTACTCTATGTTTTCTAACAAAGGAGTTCAAGTAAAACCTTACATTGTTCACTCTGTAACTAACCGTTTTAACGATATTATACGATTTGAGCCAAGTACTAAAGATGTTATTCACGAAGATCAAGCATTTTTAATCACGAATATTTTACATGAAACCGTACAAAGTGGTACAGGAAGAAAAGCAAAAGTAAAAGGTATCGATATTGCAGGAAAAACAGGAACAACCAATAAAAATGTAGATGCATGGTTTTGTGGTTACTCTCCTTCCTTACAAACAATAGTTTGGTTTGGAAATGATGATAATAAACCAATGCGTAAGAGTGAAACTGGTGGACGTGCTGCAGGTCCAGCCTTTGCCTATTTTTACAAAAACTATCTCAAAATTCATCCTGAAATTACACGAAAGTTTACACAACCTAAAAGTGTAAAAAGTTCAATCATAAATGGGAAAAAAGAGTATTATACCGAGACTTCAAAGTTACCTGAAATAAAAATTGAAAATCCAGAACAAGAAGAGGTTCAGTTTTAAAACAGAACTTCTTACAAAATTAAAAGCAATAAAAAAAGGCTAGTCCAAATTGGACTAGCCTTTTTTATTGTTCATTTAACAAACTAACAAGAGTAAGTTGATTTAAATTCAAATGCAGTTGGTCGAGCTTCGTCTGGCCAAACTTGAGTTTCGAATTTGTAATGTTGATATGTATCTACCATCTCTTGAGTAAATACTGGTTTTAAGAAATCATTATCTCTAATTAATGCTTCTAAAGAACCTCTTAATGTATGAGGCATTTGAGGGATATTTCTCTCTCTAATTTCATCTAAAGGCATTTCGAATAAATCTTCATCCATTGGTCCAATAGGCTCATATTTGTTAGCAATACCATCAAGTCCAGCCATCATCATAGCAGCAAATGCTAAGTAAGGACATGCAGTTGAATCTGGGAATCTCATCTCAATACGAGTAGCTTTTTCGCCAGCACCATAAGGGATACGACAAGCAGCTGAACGGTTTTGAGAAGAGTAAGTTAAGATACTTGGAGCTTCGAAACCTGGGATAAGTCTTTTGTATGAGTTAGTTGATGGATTAGTGAATGCAGCAACTGCAGCAGCATGTTTGAAGATACCACCAACATAGTGTCTAGCCATATCAGAAAGGTTTCCATACTCACCCTCTTTGTAGAATAAGTTCTTACCATCTTTCCAGATTGATTGGTGTACGTGCATACCATTTCCGTTATCACCAAATAATGGCTTAGGCATAAATGTACACGACTTACCATTTAAATGTGCAACCATTTTACATACGTACTTATATTTTTGTACATTATCAGCAGCTTCAATTAGGTCTCCAAATACAACACCAATCTCACCTTGTGCTTGAGCAACTTCGTGATGTCCTAAAACAACCTCTAAACCAACTTGCTCTAATACTTGCATCATTTCAGCTCTTAAGTCAACCATTGAATCTGTTGGTTGAACTGGAAAGTATCCACCTTTAGTTCTAGGTCTATGTCCAATATTTCCTACTTCGTAATCAGTGTTATCTGACCACTCACCCTCTTCAGAGTCAACTTTGTAGTAAGACTCATTAATTGAATCTATAATCTTCACATCATCGAAAATAAAGAATTCATTTTCTGGTCCAAAGTAAGCAACATCACCAACACCCGCTTCACTTAAGTGCTCTAATGCTTTTTTAGCAATTGATCGTGGACATTTTTCGTACATTTGACCTTTGTAGATATCATAAACATCACAAAATACGATAATTGTAGAATCAGCAGTAAATGGATCTAAAAATGCAGTACCTACATCTGGTTTTAAGATCATATCTGATTTATTAATTGGTTGCCATGCATCAACTGATGAACCATCAAAAGGCATACCAAAAGATAATTGGTCTTCTGTAACTGCACTCATCATATATGTTAAGTGATGCCACATACCTTTTAAATCTGTAAATCTAAAATCTACAAATTGAACTTCATTTTCTTCACAATATTTGAAAAACTCTTCATTATTGTTAACAAATTTACCCATTATAATATCTCCTAAAAAATTGTTTCAAATATTCTATCAAAATAAAGTTTATAGATACTAAAAAGACTGTATAAAAAATAAACAATATAGGAAAAAAGTAAAATTTAAATGAAAAAAGATCTGGTTAAAAAATAACCATTTTTCGTTCTCTATTTTTATAAGTAGCACACTTTGTATAGCCTAGCGATTGTGCAAAGTTTCTAACTTCTTCATAGGCAAATCCAACTTGGTCAATTTCATGTGCATCTGAACCAAAAGTAATAGGTATACCTAAACTATAGGCTTCTTGTAATAAATCATTTGAAGGATAAGGTTCTGCTATTGGTTTTCGTATACCTGCAGCATTTAATTCAATACTCATATTCGCTTCTTTAATTGCTTTCAGTGCTTTTTTTGCTATTAAGCGAACATCTTTTTGAGGTAAAAATTTAAAAACCTTTATTAAATCCATATGTCCAACAATATCAAAAAGATTAGATTTTGCCATTGCTTCGATGGTATCAAAATAGTCTTGCCAAATCGTATCAATATCAACATTTTCATAACCACCAATAAATTCTGGATTATCAAAACCCCATAAGTCCTGGGTATCTCGTTTTTGTAAAAAGTGCACCGAACCAATTAAATAATCTACCTTGGCATTAAGTATCTCATCAAGCATATATTTTGGTAAAAAATCAACTTCATACCCTAAAAGAATAGTTATCTCTTTTTCATACTCTTTTTGTAAAGCATAAACATTTGATTCATAAGTAGTTCTATCTTCAAGTTTCAAGCGATATTTTTCATCAAAAGGCATGGGAGCATGTTCAGAAAAACCAAAAACATCAATCCCTTTTTTTATCGCCTCTTGAACATATGCTTGCATACTTCCATTAGCATGGTTACAAAACGTTGTATGGTTATGTAAATCAACTCTCATTTATACGCTTTCAGGATAAAAGCCCTGCACCAGAAATTTTTGTACTTCTATCTTCAGCATAAACACGCTTACCATCAATAATATCATATTTCCAAATAGGTGCTGCTGCTTTAAAATCCTCAACAAACTCATCTATCATCTCTAATGCTACTCTTCTTTTTGGAGAACAAACAGCAGCAATATATGAACTTTCATGATTTAGAACATCACCTCTTGAGTGTGCCATCAGTACAATCGCATTTTTCTCACTAGCTTTTTTCTGCCATGATTCAAACCATGATTTTAATATAGGTTCATAAATATCAAAAGAGAGTCCATCAATACCATTTTCATCTCGAACGACACCATTAAAGGTAATAATCGCTCCATAGTTAGAATTTTTAAACTCATTAAACCATTGAGCATTAATAGAATTTACATCCAATGCTCCATCACAAAGTATTAATTTATTATTCATTATTTATTATTCACTTTTAATTAAATTTTATCCACCACATACAGGAGGTAATAGTGAAACTTTATCTCCGCTGTTAAGTGCCATATCTTTTGAACTTACAAGTGTATCATTAACTGCTACAGCACACTTCTCTAACCACTCAACAAGTTGTGTATCATCTTTTAAAATTGTACTTAATTCACTTAAATTACTAATCTCTACATTGAGCGGTTCTTTGTTAATTGGTCCTAAAAATTCTACTTTAACCATTTTAACCCCTTATTTAAAAAGTTTTGAGTATTATACCACGTTTAATTTAATGTTAGGGTGACCCACGTCAAATGATATTCGCTAAAATCGACTTTATTAACTTATTACCATTTCATGTATATATCAAAAAGAATATTCGTTCCAACCAAATCAAAGCAATCATTGAACATAATAAATCTTACCCTACAAAAATCAATCAAAAATATAAAACACGAAAAGTTGATGCTGCATTTATCTCTTCAATTGCCTCTAAAAGAGAAAAGCGTATTGAGTTAGGAATTATTGCAAAAAGTGAAGTTCTCTCTGTTTTACTAATACCTGGTGAGTATGTAAAAGATTATCAAAGTGAAACCTCAAATGCCTTAGCTAAAGTGCTAAATCTTGAAGGAAAAGTACTCATAGGGGATAAAGCACTTAAATATTATCACCAAAATGATAAATCTTCATTTATTGACTTAGCCAAAGCATGGCAAGATAAATATAATTTACCCTTTGTATTTGCCACTTTATGTTTTAATCGAAATGGAAAATTATTAAAAAAAACAACCAAAAACTTTCGAAAAAATGAAATTAAAATCCCTCAATATATTCTTAAAAAATATGAGAAACGTTCGGGAATTAGTTCGAAACAAATTTTAGATTATCTAAAAAAAATTGATTATACTATGGGAGTCAAAGAAGAACGTGCGTTAAAACTCTTTTTAAAACTTACAAAGAATAAAGGTTTATAATATAATGACCATACTTGATTCAATTATTTTAGGTATTATTGAAGGAATTACTGAGTTTCTTCCTATTTCATCAACAGGGCATTTAATTGTTGCCAGTAAATTTTTAGGAATAGAACAAACTAGCATTAACAAAGCCTATGAAGTTATCATTCAATTTGCAGCTATTTTAGCAGTCATTTTAAACTACCCTAGCAAATTTACTTTTGCCCATATTGAACTTTGGAAAAAAATTACTTTAGCATTTATTCCTATTGGTGCGGTAGGATTCCTTTTTTCAAAACAAGTCAAAGCCCTCTTTTCTATAGAAATTGTTGCAATTATGTTTATTATTGGAGGTATTGTCTTTTTAATTGTAGAAAAATTCTATGATGAAAGTAAAACCCATATTGATGATGTAGAAAAAGTTAGTTACAAACAAGCTTTATATATCGGTATTGCACAAATCTTCGCACTTATCCCAGGAACAAGTAGAGCTGGTTCATCAATTATTGGTGCAATGCTTGTAGGATTAAATAGAAAAGCCAGTGCAGAGTTTAGTTTTCTATTAGCCTTTCCCGTTATGTGTGCCACAACCGGTTACGATATATTAAAGCACTATAAAGAGTTTACTGATACCAACTTAGTTACCTTAGGAGTAGGGTTTGTAGTATCATTTTTTGTAGCTTTCTTAGCTATCAAACTCTTTTTGAGGTTTTTAGAGAACTTTACCTTTGTCGCCTTTGGTATCTATCGTATTATCTTTGGTTGTTTACTGCTTCTCATTTTTATATGAAATAAAATCAACCATTGTTTTAGTTGCTCCAAAACTTATCGATTTTGCTAAGCCTAAAGAGATCTCTTTTAAATCAGATTTAATGCACTCACGAAGCTTTTTCCCACTAAGTTCATTTTCTCTTGCAATAAAACATAACTTTTTATTTTCCAAAAATTTAGCATTATAATATTGATGAT
>CAZIES010000079.1:0-12113 GCA_964538295.1 uncultured Arcobacter sp.
GAAAATAAATCTAAAACTTTCGGCTTTGACAAAGGCAGGAATATAACCTATAGTTTTCCATCCAAGAGATACTCAATAACTTTCCTTTCAGACAGCTTTTCAAAAAGGGAGACAATAACAACAAAAGAAGCATCCACCTAACAGCGAAGCTACTGGGAAAGCTAAAGGTAGTCCTTCAAAATCCAAATACAAATCGACAACAAGTTCATATTAAAAGAAAAAACGTCAGTAACTAAAAACAGAATTTTTGGTTACTTATTTTTTCGCTGAAAAAAGTAACAAAGCGTGGCCCATGCAATGGGCACAAGACAGATTCAGAATTTAAAATTCTGCATGTAATATAAATTTATACTTTATGTGACAGAAATTGTGACAGTAGTATATTATTCTTAGTTAAGGAGAATAAGAATGAAAAGAGAAGTATATTGTGAAATAGTTGGAAAAGCTGCAGGGTTCTTTAAAAATAAAGTTGAAATTGAAGTAGATTTTGGTCAAGAAAAAAGTTGGTTTGGTGGTCGCAATCCATTATCTGATTCATCAGGTAAAGTTTTAAAATTTAATTCAATGATTGATGCCTTAAATCATATGGCAGAAGATGATTGGTCATTTGTAAATGCATATGCAATTACTGTTAAAGAACAGAATATATATCATTATCTAATGAAAAAAACGGTTGAAGAATAAGTTTACTTATTCTTCGGTATAAAATACATTACTGTCTCGTAAATCCCCTCCATATAGTGCCGTAAATAGATATTATAATCCTCTCTGATTGCTAAAACCTTTTGCGGTACTTTATACCAATCTTCTGCTTTATGATAAACACATACAGCTAATATTGGATGATACTTTTTAATAGTCTCTTTAGCACCATCAAGAGCATCTTGTTCTGCTCCTTCGATATCTAATTTTATGTAATCAACTTTGTCTTGAATCAAGTTATCTATGGTATCAATATCTTGTGCTTGATAGTGGTGGTCACAGTTATGTTGCTCTTCTTGTTGTTGCGGTTGATTTGACTCTTTTTGTGCCCCTAAACCACAGTTGATAAACTCGATATTTTCCTTGTCTGCAAAATCTCTTTGGGCAATTTTTAGATGTAAATCATTTGGTTCAATGCAGTAGATTTTTTCAAAATCTGGATAGTTTTTGATAATTTCTTTAACTGTATCACCCACATATCCTCCACCATCAACAAAACGGATATTTTTTAATTCTGGTAAAATCTCTTTATCGAAATATTGTTCTTCATGGTTATTGGTAAAACCTTCCATGAATTTAAGGTCAAAACTCATTTTGAAGTTGATAACTTTCTCAAAGACCTCTTTTGATTTTTCATCGGCTAATAAATCGTAGGTTTTTTGATATTGTTCTTCATTTTCTAAGAAGTCTTGTCTAAAATCTAACATAAAAGGTGGTTCAACTAAATCAAGCCATGAGTAACGAAATAGGGATAAATAGTTTAGGTGAATATATCCGTTGTCTTCAAGATATTTTTTAACTTCTAGAGGACTTCCTGTTGCAACTGAGAGGATAATAGCCTCCTTTGGCACCTCTTCGATACTGTAAACATCTTTTTTACGAGAAGATTGTACTCGAGTAAAGTCATCAATAATTCCTTCAACTCGAACATACTCTTGTACGGCTTTGCCTAATTTATTTATCCCTAAAATAAACTTTGGTACATCATAATCATCTACAAATTTTTGTACAAGCAGTTTGTCATTTTGATTTATATAGTCGATACCAACTAAATTCATGATTTATTCCTTAACATATTTAATAGTAACTCTTTTGAACTTATAAGTGAACCACATACGATTAAAAGACATGCAATGGCAATGGTTGAGCTCATTTGTGCTGTTGAAAAAAGAATCAGCAAAAAAGTTGAAAGCAGAGGTGTAAAGTATGAGAGTGAACCCAATACTTTGATATCTCCATTTTTCATTCCATAATCCCAAACATAAAAAGCGCCACCAACAGGTCCAAGTCCTAGAATAATAGCAGCAATTAATTGTGTAAAGCTTGGTATTACGGTTTGTTCAAAAGCTAAATGACATAGTAGTGATAAAATAGCTGTAGCAATACAAAAACCTGTTACACTATACGTTGGTATGTGAGAAAGCTTTTTTGATATAACTGAATAACTTGACCAGGTAAATGCTGCAAGTATGGCAAAGGTATATCCTAAAGTATATTGGCTATCAAGTTCTAAAGAGCCATTTTTACTAACTAATAAAAAAGCACCAGCTAACCCTAAAAGTGCACCTAGAACATGGAACCATCGAAGACGTTCATTGGGTAAAAATGAGGAGAGTAACACTATGAGTAAAGGCCAAAGGTAGTTAAGCAAATTTGCTTCAACTGCCGGTGCATTTTTGACTGCAAAAAAGTAAAAAAAATGATACCCAAAAAGTCCCATAATCCCTATAACCCAAGCTCCTAGAGGTACTTTAAAAAGTAGGCTAAAAGAGTGTCGTTGTACTTTTAACATAATTACACCAATAAAAGAGGCTACAAAAAATGAGATTGACACTAGTTCAAAAGGTGGAATATCACCTGTTAGTACGGTAAAAAGTCCTAGTGTTGCCCATAATAAAATAGCAGTAATTCCTAAGAGATTTCCTTTTTTTTCTGTTTGCATCAAATATCCTGAATCTATAATCTGTTTAAATTTAAAATAGGAATTGTAGCTAAAGTAAAAGAAGAGTTTTATTATGGGTGAATGGTTATTCTCTTTTTTTAGATAGAAAAAGACTAAGATAAATACCAATAGCAATAAAAATAGCACCAATAAAATGGTAACTATTGAGAGTTTCACCTAAAAATATAAATGCTAATATTGAACCAAAAACTGGCATAAGGTGCGTAAATTGACCTGTTTCATGTGCTCCAATTGTATCAATACCAAGATTCCAAAAGGCGTAAGATAAAATAGAGGCACAAAGTGAGATATAGATAAAAAAGTACCAGTACTTTTTTAATAGACCTATTTCACGTTCTATAGTATAACCTTGTGTGAGGTAAAGAGGCAATAAAAAGATAACACCTAAAATCACAAATGCTGTAAAGAGCTCAAAGTTCTTTAGCCCATGGGGTTTATATCGTAAAAGAACAGAGTAAAGAGCCCAGACGTTAGCTGTGATGATAATCCAAAAGTCACCCATATTAAAGTTAAGTTGAAAAATATTTGTTATATCACCTTTTAAGACAATAAAAATAACACCAATAGTAGATAATATAACGCCTAAGATTTGTAAAGTATTGAGTTGTGTACGTAAGATAATAAAGGCATAAACTATAATAATAAGAGGCGTACTCGAATTAATCAAAAGTGCATTTGTTGCTGTAGTTGTTTGAAGTGCGAGATATAATATTGTATTGTACATGGAAATTCCAAGAAGTGCTAAAACAGACATAATTAAAGGATTTTCTTTTGTAATACGTATAATCTTTTTTAGATCTAAAAAATACAGTGTGGGTAAAATAAATAAAAATACAAAGAACCATCGAAAGAATGCTAACTCAATTGGTTCTATTTGTGCATTGATGTAACGCCCTAAAACGAAGTTTCCTGACCAAAAGAGTACACAAAGTGCTAAAAGTGCATAGACTTTGTGTACGTTTATGTTATTTGAGTTCATTTAAAAGTAAAATATCAACAAGCTCTCCCGCTTTGATATCTTTGCTATCCTCTTTTTGTATAAGTAGTGCAGGGCTTTCTAGCATATTGGTTAAAATTGCACTTGTCCCTGTTTTTTTACCTTCAAAGTCAATTTTATATTCATTCTCTTCATATTTTACATTACAAGCAGTAAAGATTGTTTTTTTCATCTTTAAAGGAAAGTCTTGATTAATACGTGCTTTTACAATTGGAAGTTGTTTATTGGCACCTTCAAGTTTATAAATCATTGGTAAGACATAAAGAATAGCACACACTGTTGAAGAGTAAGCAAATCCTGGAAGGGCAATGATGAGTTTATTATCTTTTCGTGCACATAAAATATGCATACCCGGTTTAACAGTTACTCCATGAAATAGAACCTCTGCATTGAGTCTATCTTTGATTACATCTTGTACAAAATCATAATCACCAACACTTACTCCACCAGTAGTAACTAAAATATCTGCTTTCTCTAATCCTGTTTCAAAAAGTTCTGTAATAGAATCAATATCATCTTTTACGATTCCCATTTGTAGGGTTGATGCACCTGCTTTTTTACATAAAGCTTCAATGGTTAAGTGATTAGAACTTCTAATTTGTGCTGCATTGGTTTGGGTTTCACCTAAATCAAGAATTTCACTTCCTGTACTAGCAATAGCTACAGTTGGTTGAGTATAAACATAAACTTGAGCAATATTAAGTGAGGCTAATACTCCCACTTCAGCAAAACCAATAATAGTTCCTTTTTTAATTAGTACTTCATCTTTTTTGTAGTTTTCACCAACAGCCCTAACAGCAAAACCAGAGGGAACCTCTTTATTTATATGTATTGTATCGTTTTCAACAGTAACATTTTCAATAGGAATTAATGTATCTGCACCTTTTGGCATAAGTGAACCTGTGAAAGTTTTAATACAAACACCTGTTGATACTTGCGACTCTACAACTGTTCCTGCAGGATTTTTATCAATAATCTTGATACTTTTTGTTGCTAAATCTTCATGTATAATGGCATAGCCGTCCATTCCTGAAGTTGGAAACTCAGGACTATTGTGGTCCGCAATAATATCTTCTGATAATACTCGTCCAATAGCATTTATTAAAAAAAGCTTTTCCTTAGAAGTTGCTTTAGATTCTAAACTATTTAGTATCTTTAAAGACTCATCATAATTTATAAAATTTCTCATATATATCTCCATAAATATTGTTGAAATATTACCACATGTTATAACAAAATTAACTTTAGGTTAATAAAAATAGACATTTTTAAGACTTTAATAGCAATAGAATAGCAATTGATACCAATGTGACAAAAAAATGACAAAATTGATAAGTTTAGTAAAAAATTTATTGACTTACATCAAGAAAATAGTAATAATCACTACTATGTTATATAATAAAATGTTATATAATTTAGAGTTATAACAATTATAAGTACAGATTTTTACTTATAGTTAATATAATTAAAAGTTATAAGGGGGATAAATGACTAAAGTAAGTAAAACTTCTGAAAAAGAGTTGCAATCTACATCTAAACCAACGCTAAGTCGTAGAAACTTTTTTAAGAAAACTGCAATTTACTCTGCGGGTGCTATAGCAGCTGCGAATGTTTTAACACCAGTAAAAGTAAAAGCAGATGATCCAGCTATTATTAATGATGCACCATGGGGACAAAAACTTGGTGATCCAGTTGATAAAAATCTTTATGGTATGCCATCACCGTATGAACATAACAATATAAGAAGAACACACTCTTTATTTTCTTCAGGGGACTATTATGCGTCTGTTTCAATGTGTCCAATTCATGAATCAGAGGGGATAATTACACCAAATGGTCTATTTTTTACAAGAGACCATGGAGGAACTGCCCATGTTGATCCAAATGAGTGGAGATTAATGATTCATGGTAAAACAAAAAAAGAGGTTGTTTTAACACTGGATGATCTGAAAAGATATCCAAGTGAATCACGAATTTACTTTATTGAGTGTCCAGCAAATGGTGCTCCTGAGTGGAGAGGGCCACAGTTTAACTCTTTACAATTTCAAAAAGGTCTTATGAGTGCAGCAGAATGGACTGGTGTAATGTTAAAGACTATTTTAGAAGATATTGGATTAGAAGATGATGCTGTATGGATGCTAGCTGAAGGTTCTGATAATGCATCAAACCCACGAACAATTCCAGTTGAAAAAGCACTAGACGATGTAATGGTTGTATGGGGGCAAAATGGCGAAGCGTTACGACCTGAGCAAGGGTATCCTGTAAGACTTATCGTTCCAGGTTGGGAAGGTAACTTAAATACTAAATGGTTACGAAGGTTAGAGTTCTCTGATAAGCCTTGGCACTCTAAAGAAGAGACATCTAAATATACGATGGTTCAACCAGGTGGAAAAGCGATTCGATATTTTTGGGTTAATGAAGTAAATTCAGTCATTACTTCACCATGTCCAGAAAAACCTTGGACACACTTGAAAAAAGGTGATATGGTAGAAATCGAAGGTATTGCATGGTCTGGTCATGGAACAATTACCGGTGTTGATATTTCACTTGATGGTGGAGATAATTGGGTAAAAGCTAGCCTTAAAGGTCTGGTGTTACCTAAATCATGGACGCGATTTAGTTATGTAATTAAGTGGGATGGAAAGCCATTATTACTTGCAAGTCGTTCTACTGATGACTTTGGAAATATTCAGCCAACTATTGATGAAGAGACAAGTGCTGTTGGTGTTGAGTCTGTCTACCATAGAAATGCAATTGTAACATGGGAAATTACTGCAAAAGGAGAGTGTAACAATGTTCAAATTAGAAAACATAAAAAAGCTTAAGACCGCTGTTATTGGTTTAAGTGTTATTGGAGCTGCGTTATTAACTTCTGGTTGTGCAGGTGGTTCTGATTCTGCTGCTTCATTAAGGTCTGTTGATGGTGCTGTTAAATATGTTATTGTTGATGGTAAATATGGTCCAAAGGATGGTCCGTACTATGTAAATACACAAGATACAACAGGTTATAACAGTGGTAGAACTGCGACACCAAGAGAGATTAGAGCTTGGAATCATGATGTTAGACCTGATGGTGAAGGTCTTCCAATGTATGACATGAAACATGGTGAACCAGTTCTTGATGAAAATGGTAAACCAAAAATTGCTCAAGGTTCTGTTGAGTGGGGTGAAGAGCTTTATGATGCACAATGTGCAATGTGTCACGGTGAGTTTGGAGCAGGTGGAAAAGGTTACCCAACACTAGCAGGTGGAAGTTTTAAAGATTTACATATTCAAAGACTAAATCCAGCTGATGAAAATCCAAATCCAGATGTTTCTCTTAAAACGATTGGTTCATATTGGCCATATGCAAGTACTCTTTTTTGGTATATTTATGACTCTATGCCGTTCACTGCTCCTAAAACATTAACTTTTAGTGAAACCTATGCAATTACGGCATTTTTACTTGCAGCTAATGATATAAAAGTTGATGGTGAAGATATGGATGAAGAGTTTGTTTTAAGTAAAGCAAACTTTAATAAAATTAAATTAGACAACGAAAATGGTTTTTACCCTGAAGTAGATACAAAAGATCCGCATCAAGGTCCAAAAAACATGAAAGCATTGTTATCTGATCCTACGATTTATGGTAAGGGTACTAAATGTATGACGAACTGTATTGAAAAACAGTTTGGAAAAGGTAAAACGGTTGACGATGTTCTTATGAAAATCAAAATTGATTTAGCACCAAATGTTAATGAACCATTATCAACGCAAAGATCGTGGAAAGAGCCCCAAAAAGCTATGGCACAAGGTCCAGAAGTTGAACAATATGCTACATACTGTTCTGCATGTCACTCTAATAAAGCAATTGGCGCACCAGTGATTGGTGATAGAGATGCTTGGGAAGAGGCTTTAGAAAAAGGTCTTGATGAAGTTTACACAAATGGTATTGATGGTATCAATGCAATGCCTCCTATGGGAACAGCAATGACTCTATCTGAAGATGAGTTTAAAAAGATTGTTGATTATATTATTGCTGAGAGTAAATAGTTAGCATAAACTAAAGAGGAGAAAATTAATGAGATTAATTAAAAAGTTATTAATTGCATCAGCAATTAGTAGTTTAGCAGTTACTGGTTTAGCCGCTAACGATTTAGTTAAAAAAGGTGAAAAAATCTTTATGACTAAAAAGTTAGGTAATTGTATCGCATGTCATGATGTTAATGGTCAAAAACTAGATGGCCCAGGAAGTATGGGACCAAAGTTACAATACTTGTCAGCATGGCCAGAACAAGCACTATATGATAAAGTATATGACCCATATACAACAAACCCAATTTCACAAATGCCTGCATTTGGTAAAAATGGTTGGTTAAATGATAGTGAGATTAAAGCAGTAGTTGCTTATTTAAAAACAATTAAATAATTAGTAGGAGAAAAGAATGAATAGAAGAAATTTTTTAGGATTAGGATTAGGTGCAGTAGTGGCAGCGTCAGTTGCTCCAACAACATTAAGTGCAATTAACTTTAGAGAGACTAAGCCAAAAGCATGGGATGCAAAAAAAGTTGATGGTGCTTTAAAAGAGATTTTTGGAACATCGACTACAACAAAAAGTAAAAAAGTTAAGTTAAAAGCTCCAGATATTGCAGAAAATGGTGCAGTTATTCCTGTAACAGTATCATCTAAATTAGCAGGTTCGAAAGTAGCAATTTTACAAGATGCAAATCCAGAGTCATTAGTTGCAGTATTTACCGTACCAAAGGGTGGAATCATTGATTATTCTATAAGAATTAAAATGCAAAAAACTGGAAATGTTACAGCAATTGTTGAAGAGGGTGGAAAATTATACTCTGCTTCTAAATTAGTTAAAGTAACTATCGGTGGATGTGGTGGTTGATTTAATTCAACTAACTGACGCATAAGAAATAAAATATAAAAAAGATGACAAAGGAATAATACAATGGCTAAAAAAACAAGAATTAAAGCAAAATTAAAAAAAGGTATCGTAACGGTTAAAGCTATGGCTAACCACGCAATGCTATCTCACCAAGAAGCAAAAAGAGCAAAGAAAGAAGCTAACTGGATTTCTCAGTTAACTGCTACAGTTAATGGAAAAATAGTATATGAAGTATCTACCTCTCAGTTCTTATCTAAGAACCCTTATATGAAGTTTAAATTCAATGCAGATGCAGTTGGAGCTAAAAAAGGTGATAAAGTTGAAATCACTTGGGTTGACATGAAGGGTGCAACTCAAACAAGTAAGGGAAAAATTAAATAATTGCTACAAATTAGTAAGCGTAATTAACAAGGAGAGATGATGTTATTGAAAGTTGTAAAAACGACTGCCTTAGTGGCACTTACAATGTGTACATTAAATGCAGCTAATTTCAATGCGCAAGCAGAGAAAGATAGATTAGCTTTAATAGACTATTTTGAAGCAAAATTTGCTGATCCAGCAAAAAATAGAAGTACTTTTTTCCCATACTCTACTGATGATGAGTTAAAAAACAACATCGTTGGTGGTTTAAAACATGCTGATTTTGCATTAGGTAACTACGCTTTTTCTAAAAATGGGCAAGCATCTTATGAAGAGATTAAAGAGATGCCACCATATGAAGAGTTTGTAGAAGCTGGTGAAGAGTTATATGGTAAAGCATTTGCAAATGGAAAATCATTTAAAACATGCTTCCCTGATCCAGTTGTAGCTGGTTCAAGTTATCCAATGTTTGATGAGAAAAGAAAAGAAGTTGTTTCTTTAACTTTAGCTATTAATGAGTGTTTAAAATCTAACGGTGAAAAGCCATTTAAAACGACTAAAGGGAAAATGGCACATCTACAAGCATTTTTTGCTTACTCAGCAACTGAAGAAGAGAAAGTTATTAATACCAAAATTGAGAGTAAAGAGGCACAAGCCGCTTATGAAAGAGGTAAAGAGTATTACTACACTCAAAGAGGTTATTTAAAACTCTCTTGTGCGTCATGTCATGTTCAAGGGGCAGGTCAAAGAGTTAGAAATGAGTCTTTATCACAACTTCTTGGACATGTGACACACTTCCCAGTTTATAGACTTAAATGGGGTGTAAAAGATAAGAACAATGATGGACTTGGAACATTAGAACGAAGAATGTCTGGTTGTATTAAAGACGAGGGGCAAGTTCCTCCTAAAAATACTTCAAAAGAGATGCGAGAATTATTATACTTTATGGCATATATGTCAAATGGTATGAAAATTGATGGTCCAGACTTTAGAAAATAAGGGGTGATGAGATGAAAAAACTAATTCAATTAATTGTTGCATCAACTGTAGCATTAACAACATCACTTTATGCAATGGATGTAAAAAAAGAGTGTAACGTTAAAGCAAATGGAATTGATAAAGTCATTGCAAATGCAAAAATGTACAATGATAAGGCGAAAAAGGCTGGTTTAGAGTTTAGACGATTAAATGTTAATAACTCTGATTTAATTGCTTCTGTTGAGGAGGCTCTTAAAACTGGTGCAAAAGAGGTTAACCCTATGCATTTTAAAGGGAAAAAGAGATCTAAAACAAAATTAGAGACTTCTTATGCAGCATGGAGAGCATGTTCTTTCGCAATTAGTGCTTTGACACAAGCTGATGAAGCTAAAAACAGTTGGAGATTAGCTGTTCCAGGTGATGGATATAAATACTAAGTTATATCAAATTAAGAGTCAAGATAGTTTATCTTGGCTTGAATGTAGAAAATAGGGGAAAACAATGAATGTATCAAATAAGTTATTGATGGCTTCAATATTAGTTGGCTCTTTAGTGACATCAATTTTTGCAGCACCACCAGTATTAATTTCAAAGGGTGTTAAATCAATTGAAATGAACTTAAATGGTGAAAAGTTTACTTTAATGAGAAATCAAAAGTCAGGAAGTAAAATCTCTTCGCTTTATGAAACAACACATCGAGGTAAACCTCAACCGATGATTTTAGCACCAGGTGTTGAAACAGTTGGTGAGTTAGAGTTCATTGAGTATATGAAACAAGCACAAAAAGATAAAACAATTGTGATTGTAGATTCACGAAAACCAGGGTGGTATGAACGATTAAGAGTTCCAGGAGCTGTTAATGTTCCTTTTCCTAGTTTCAATTCAAAAGAGGGTGCAATTGAAGTGATGGAAGATGAGTTTGGTGTTGTTGAAAAGGATGGTAAGTTAGACTTTAGTAATGCAAAAACAATTGTTGCTTACTGCAATGGTTATTGGTGTGGACAGACTCCAGGTATGGTTAAAACGGCAAAGTTCTCACTGTTAAAAATGGGGTATCCAGCGCAAAAAATTAAATACTACCGAGGTGGTATGCAAGCTTGGACATCGTTAGGATTCACTGTTATAGGAACAGGGAAATAGTTAACTATTTAAACTAATAAAGGTATAAATGAATGAGTAAATTAAGTCGAAGAGAGTTTGTGTATATGATGGCAGTATTGGGTGCTGCACCAGTGTTTGCAAACTCTCATACAAGAATGGCTAACACAAATAAAGCAGAAGATTACTATAAACTAAAAAGCTTTGGTAATGTAAGACTTATGCATATGACAGATAGTCATGCTCAGTTATTACCTGTATACTTTAGAGAACCTAGTGTAAATCTAGGTTTTCATGGTAACTTTGGTAAACCACCACATATTGTTGGTGATAAACTTTTAGATTATTATGGAATTAAAGGTAATAAGCGATTAGAGTATGCATATTCATGTGTAAACTTTGAAGAGCATGCTAAAGTAATGGGAAGAACAGGTGGTTTTGCTCAAATTAAAACCGTTGTTGATTTCCTTCGTAAAAACTTTGGTGAAGAGAAGACTTTGTTAATGGATGGTGGAGATACGTGGCAAGGTAGTTGGACTGCACTTCAAACACGAGGTAAGGATATGGTTGGTGCTATGAATTTACTTGGTGTTGATGTTGCTGTTGGACACTGGGAATTTACATATAAAGCTCAAGAGGTTTTAGAGAATGTTAAAGCTTTAAATGCAGAGTTCTTAGCTCAAAATGTTATGGTTAAAGAAGATGCCTTAATGGAAGAGACTGAGATTGCACAGCAAGCTTATGATGAAGATACTGGTCATGCATTTAAGCCATATACGATTAAGAAGATGGGTAATGCTCGAGTAGCTATTATTGGTCAGGCATTCCCATATACGACTATCGCAAATCCACAGAGATTTATTCCTGATTGGACATTTGGTATCAATGATGACACGATGCAAGAATTAGTGGATGAAATTAGAGAAGAAGAGAAACCTGATGCAGTTATCGTATTATCACACAATGGTTATGATACTGATAAAAAAATGGCAGAGGTTGTAACTGGTATTGACTTTATCATGGGTGGACACACCCATGATGGAGTTCCAGAAGCATACCCTGTTAAAAATGCAGGTGGGGTTACTCACGTATGTAATGCAGGAAGTAATGGTAAGTTCTTAAATGTACTTGATTT
>CAZIES010000080.1:0-9339 GCA_964538295.1 uncultured Arcobacter sp.
CTTTTGATTCTTTAAAAGTTTTATCTTTAAGGGCTGTTAAAAAACATACCCCCGAAGAACTTTTAACAGCCCTTAAAGATAAAACTTTTAAAGAATCAAAAGCCACCTCCATGTTAAAAGATGTTGATATTAACTACAAAGATGATAAAAACAGATCTTTTTTACATATTGTCTCTGAAGAAAATCTTGTAGAAGCAATCAAATGGCTTATAGAAAACAATGCAAACATGAATGCAGTTGATAGTAATGGAGATACCGCATTAATGTACGCTTCAAGAGAGGGGTCAGTTCAAGCTGTACGAACACTACTTAACTATAATGCCAATGCTGATATAAAAAACCACCAAGAACGACTTCCTATACAAGAAGCTGTTAAACACAAACATAAAGATGTTTATGTCCTTTTACGCAATAGAACTAATAATATTAACAGTAAAGACGAACAAGGCAAAACTCTTATCTATGATGCCATAGATAGCCAAATCCTAGATATTGTCAAAGATGTTATTAGACTTCAAAAAAATAGTGTTGATACTAAGATATTTTTTTACCCTAACACCTATGGAAATCCAGAAATTGTTAAATACCTCTCTTCAAAGCTTGATTTAAATGCCCAAGACGAGCAAGGAAGAACACCTCTCTTTTATTTAGTTAAAAATGGAGCACTTAATACAGACTCTTTTACTTTTGCTATTTCACAAGGTGCCAATATCAATCATGTGGATAAAGAAGGGAACACTGTTTTAATGGCACTCATTGAAGAGGTACTTGAAATAGAAAAAATACCTTCTGAAATGACCAAAGAGGATAAAGAGCGGGTTAACAATCTTATTAAAATGATTCCTTGGCTTGTCGAAGAGAATATTGACTCCAATAAATGTAATCACGCAGGTGATAATGCCTTAATGTTAGCAACCAAACATAAGCATTTAAAAGTTGTTGAAACTCTTTTGGAGTTCGAAGTTGATGCTAACTATATTAATGACCGAAATGAAACAGCCTTAGGATTTGCTGCAATTCAAGGTAAATGTAATATTGATGTCGTCTCTTTACTACTTGATTATGGAGCACGACCAAATATTAGTGATGAAAATGGTAAAACCATTATTGAAAAACTTCTTGATACGGAACTTTTTTTACGTAATGGTAAAAAACTAAAAATGAAGTTTCGACAAGAAATCAATGAAAATGAAAACTATAAAGCCGTATTAGAGGAGATCCTACTTAATGGGGAGGTCAATCTAACCCAAATGAATTCTGAAGGGAACCCTTATCTTTTTGATGCAGTAGAAAATGGAAATTTTGACTTGGTTAAGCTACTTGTAAAATATGGGGCAGATATTAACCTCAAAAATAAAGAAGGGTATAATGTCATCTACTATTATATGTCAAAAAATATCACTTTTAGAAGAGTAGTTGATCAAAAAAACTACCTCATAATGCTAAGAAATATTATCTCTTTAGGAGCTGATGTTAACTCAAGGGATGATTTTGGAGGAATTACTTTACATAAAGCCATTTTAGATAACGATTTACAAACCATCAAAATACTTCTGAATGCTGGTGCAGATATTAATGCTGTTGATAATAAAGGCCGAAGTATGATGCATAACTGTATGTGGCAAAACAAAATCAAAATTGTTAGACTACTTTACTCGTACAACAAAAAACTCATTAATTTACCTGATAAATTTGGGGTTTTACCTATTAACTATGCTGCCTTTTTAGGCTATAATGAGTTAGTTATAGAAATGATTGATTCAGGATCATATGTCAATAATCCGTATCGAAAAACTCATTATATTTTTAACTTTTTAAAAAAGTTTCATAAAAATCTCAAACCACTTCTTGAAAATACAAGAAATCCAGCAGATCATAAAAAGATGAAAACGTTAATTGAAAATATGATTAAAGAGTTTAATGTAAAATTAGTAGTATAAGGTTATAAAAACTATCTATAACCTTATAATTACTCCACTAAGTTTTTTGCAAACTCATAAGCTTCTGATGTAATATTTTCCCCACTAATCATTCGTGAGATTTCATCAACTCTCTGGGTTTTATTAAGTACTTTTACAAAAGAGTTCCCATCAACTTTATCTACTAAAAAATGTTGGGTTGCACTTGCTGTTAATTGTGGTTGATGAGAAATAGCAAAAATTTGATACTTTTTTGCAAGCTCTTTTAAAACCGTTGCAATAGCATCACTCTCTTTTCCACTTAAGTTTGCATCAATTTCATCTAAAAACAAAATACCGTCATTAACAATTTGAAACTGACTCATAGAAGTTAATAACGCAAGTCGAAGTCGATTAAACTCACCTGAACTAATTGTATCTAAGTTCACGCCATTAAGTTCAAAAATAACATCATCTGCACCCGTACTATCAAACTCTTTATTAACGATTGTTATCTTCGCATTGGATAAATAAAGATACTCTAAATATTTATTAACACTAATTTCAAGGGTTAAAGCACTTACTTCTCTTTTTTTACGAAGAATTTGTGACAGAAGCGTTAACTCCTCTTCAAGTTTTATTTTTTTCTTCTCTAACTGTAACTTTTCAAAAGAGATATTTTCATAAGAATCCAGCTCTTTTCGTTTCTCTTCTTTATAAACTATTGCCTCTTTTATAGACCCAAAACGTTTTTGTAATGAAGAGAGCTTTTCAATACGATCTAATACTGATTCAATATCTAAATCCTCTAATTCATACAAAGAATCACTAAAAGTTTCAAAGATATTATTCAACTCATTCATACTCTCATCAAAAAAACTACTATCTTTTTCTAAAAGTTCTAAAGCTTTACTTACCGCACTGCTATATTCAAAAATTGGTTGAGCCAATGTAATTGCCTCTTCTATCTTATCTTTTTTTGAAAGGGTTTTTTTTATGGTATTGAGTTCTTCATACTCATCCTCTTTTGGATTTAAAGCCTCAATCTTTTGAATCTCATAGTTAGCAAACTCTTTTAATTCTTCTAGTTTTTTTTCATCATTGTAAATTTTTGTTAACTCATTTTGTGTTGATTTAAGTGCTAAATATACCGTTTCATAAGAACTTTTTATCTCATTAAACTCATTATCCTCTTTTTCTGCTATTGTATCAAGTGCGGCTATTAACTTTGAAGATTCAAAGTCACTGGTATCTTTTAAATGTAAATGTTTGATTAAATTTTTTGAAAACTCTTGTAAGTTCTTTTTTGAGACCGTTTGATTATTAAGAAAATAGCGAATCTTCTCTTTTTTGATCTCTTTAATAACAATATCATCACCTTTTTCAATACCAAAGGCTTCATTTTCGATTACATTATCTAACGTTGTTTCACTTAATGTTGCTTTGGCTTCACTTAAGCCAAAAAGTGCTAAAAAAGCATTCATCAAAATAGATTTTCCTGCCCCTGAAGGTCCCGTAAAAACAACTAATCCATTTTCAAACTCAATATCTACTTCATTAAAGGAGAGATACTCTTTTAAATAAAATCTATTTATCAATTAACTTCTCCATTTCTATTAATTACCCCATTGTAGTTTTTCATTAAGCACTTCAAAATAGTTACGTTCAACACGATGAATTAATTTTGCTTTTTTAGAAGCAATCTCTATTTTTATTGAATCATTTTGCTCAATTTCATAAATATCTTGACCATCAATAATAACAACAGCCCCTTGATTATCAGAAATTGTAAACTCTATTTCAAAATCTGCAGGTAACACTAACGGACGTTGAGTTAAACTATGAGGAGCAATAGGAGTGACAATAAAAGCTTCAGTTAAAGGAAATACTAAAGGACCTCCTAGTGAGAGGTTATAGGCTGTCGAACCCGTTGGAGTTGATATAATCACACCATCACCATAATATGTATTAAAAGGTTTACCATCAATTTTTGCATCTATTCGAATCATTGAAGAGATAGATTTTCTAGAAATTACAATATCATTAAAAGCTACAAATTTACGTAAATTTGCATTTCCTCGTATCATCATACGATTATCTATACGATAACACCCCTCTTGCATTGATTTTAAAAAGTTTTCCAACTCATCCACTTGAATATCCGTTAAGAACCCTAGTGTCCCTTGATGAATACCTAGTACGGGGATGTCATATTTAAAACTTCGTCGCACAACGGAAATAAGAGTACCATCGCCTCCTATTGAGACCAAAAAGTCACAAACAGAACAAAGTTCATCAAGACATAAGCCTTCTTCGTTAATCATGTTGGCACTGTTTTCTTCAAGAATAACAGCAATATTGGCTTCAATAAAGTGTTGCTTTATAAGTTCAAACTCTGACTTTAACTCAGGGGAATTTGGTTTTAAGATAAACCCGGCGGTTTTTATACTATTAAGTTTTTCTGTACTTCGTGTTATTTTCATAAGGCGATTATACCAAATCCTATTTAAAACATCAGTTTTAATTACAATTTGATATATTTTTACCTTTCATGCAAGGCATCTTGTTTTGTTTTTAAAATAGGTTTTAAAATAAAGTCTAAAATCGTTTTTTGACCAGTAATAATATCAACACTTGCAATCATTCCTGGAATAATAGGAAGTTTTTTTCCATCCTTTTCTAAATAATTTTTATTCGTTTTAACCACTACTTTATAATAACTCTTCTGATCTTTACTCTCTTTATCAATAATAGAATCCGCTGATATCTCTACAATTTTCCCATCAAGCCCCCCATAAATTGCAAAATCATAAGCAGTAATTTTAACAATTGCTTTAAGTTCAGGAGAGATAAATGCAATATCTTTAGGGTCAATTTTTGCTTCAACCAACAAGGTATCACTTTGAGGAACAATTTCAATTAAATCCATACCTGATTTGATAACTCCACCAATAGTATTGATATTGATTTGTTTTATAAATCCATTTACGGGTGACTTTACAACCGTTTTATCTAACTTGTCCTCTTCAGAAATTAAGATATTTTCATATTTTTTCAAATCAGTATTAATAACTTGTAACTCTTTTAAGGCTTCACTCTTAAAGTTTTTTAATTTTTCAATGATTCTATTTTTTGCTTCGTCCACAGCATATTGCGCTTTTGGTATAGAGATTTTAGTAGTATTAATATCCCCTTTGATGGTATTGAGTTCTTTTTTTGAGCTAATTAAATCAAATTTAGATTTTGCACCCGTTCGCACCAATCGTTTAATCGTATCATTCTCTTCATATGCCAGTTTTAAAGCCTCTTCTAACTGAGTTCGTTTTGCACGTAACTCTACTAGTTCTTGGATTTTTTGACCTAATTGGGTCTCTAAAATATTTAAAGCACTTCGAAACTCTTCAACTCTATTATTAAAAAGATTTTGTTCAGTTCCAATAAACGAAGGAGCACTCTTTTTCAATACAGGAGGAAACTCTAAAAGTGGAACTTCATTTTTAATATTTAAATCATACTCTTGTTCTAATCTCACTTTCGCAGCTAAAAGTCCATAATATGCTTGTTTATTTTCATCTACTGAGGCTTGGAAACGTGTTGTATCAACTTTCATTAAAGGCTGGTCAACTTTAACAAAAGAACCCTCTTTTACTAAAATTTCAGAAACAATACCTCCATCAAGGTTTTGTATTGTTTGTATTTTTTCAGATGGTATAACTTTACCTTCCCCTCTTGCTAATTCATCTATCTCAGAAATAGCAGCCCAAACAATAAAACCTGCAAAAAAGAGTACTATTAAAATAAATAGAACATCTACTCTTTTATTGGTTGATGCATTTGCTTGAGCTTGTAAGGTATGTACAAAATTAATATCATCTCTTGCCATATACTAACCTTTATTTTGCTTTACTTGAAAGTGCTTGAAGGACATCTTCTTTTGGACCATCTGCAATAATCTTACCATCATCCATAACGATTAACCTATCTACTAAAGATAATACTGAAGGTCTATGGGTTACTAAAATTAAAGTCTTATCTTTAACAATATCTTTCATTCGACGTTTAAATACCTCTTCAGTTTGTCCATCCATAGAGTTCGTTGGCTCATCTAAAATCATAATATTTGGTTCTGTAATAAGTGCCCTTGCTAAAGTAACACTTTGACGCTCACCTCCACTTAAACCTTCACCTCTTTCACCAACTATTAAATCATATCCGCTATCGTGTTTTCCTAAAAAGTCATGTACCCCTGCAATTTTTGATGCTTTTAAAATCTCTGCATCACTTGCATTTTGTTCCCCAATAGTAATATTATCTTTAATGGTACCCATAAATAAAAAGGGTTCTTGGGGAACACAACCAATAGCACGACGTAAATCAACTGGGTCAATTTGTCGAATATCAGACTTATCAATCAAAATTGAACCACTCTTTGGTTCATACAAATTCATAATCAACTTCCAAAGTGTTGATTTCCCAGAACCAATTTTCCCAATTATACCTACTTTTTCCCCTTGTTTAATCGTTAAATTAATATTTTTTAAAACTTCAAAGTTTTGATCTTTATAAGAGAAGGTTACATCTTTAAATTCAATATCACCGTTTAAATTATCTCGGCTTAAATAGTTTGCCTGTTCCTCTTTTTCAACAGACATATTCATAATTTCATCAATATTTTGTAAACTTAACATGGTTCGATCAAAACGTATAATCATTCCTACAATTTGAGAAACAGGTGCAATAACACGTCCATTTAACATCATAGCAGCAATAATTGCTCCCATTGTCATTTCACCCTCACTAGCTAAATACACCCCTGCAACGACAATAGCAATATTTGAAAACTGAGAAACAAATGCCGTAAAAAAAGTAACTATTTGTGATAAAAAGTGAGACTTTTTACCATAAAAAGAGGTTTTTTCAATGGAGTTTTCCCAATGTGTTCGCATTCTATTTTGTGCTCTAACTGATTTGATAATCTCTAAACCAGAGACTGCTTCAGTTAACGTTGTTTGTTTTATTTGATCCTCTTTAGCACTTTGTTGCACAGTCTCTTTTATTGGACGTTGCATATAATAAGAGAAACCAAAGGCAATAATTACTGTAAAAATAGAGATATATCCAACTGGACCACCAATATAAAAAATAATAATAACAAATAAAACAATAAAAGGTAAGTCAACAATAGTAGCAACCGTTGCACTGGTAAAAAACTCTCTTACACTTTCAAAAGATTGAAGCCGACTCACAAATTGACCAGTAGAAGCTGGTTTTTCATCAAGCCTTATATTCATAAGCTGATCAAAAATTTTACTTGACATCAAAATATCAGATCGTTTTCCAGCAACTTCAATAAAATGTGCTCGCATCAATTTCAAAGCAAAGTCAAATATCATCACAACTAAAATTCCAATAGCTAATACCCAAAGTGTTGATAATGCATTATTAGGTAAAACCCTATCATAGACATTCATTGTAAACATAGGTGTTGCTAAAATAAACATATTAATAATCAGTGCCGCAACAATCACTCTTCGATAAATCGAAGAATTTTTTTTCATTGATCCCCAAAACCACTCTTTTGGTTTTTCAATTAAAATATCTTTTCGAATTCTATTGTCAAAATTATACTCAGGTTTAACAATAATCACATAACCATTAAACTCTTGCTGAAGTTCATCTAATGCAATTTGTGTTTCACCTGTTGCAATATCGGGAATAATCACATTAGCGAAATTTTTTTCAAAATCAATATCAACAACTACACATGCCCTATTATCATTAAGCATAACAACAGAAGGTAGAGCCACTTTGGAAATTTCAGTTAAACGACGTTGAACAGTCTTTGTTGTTAATCCAATACGATTTGCTGATTCAACAAACATTTTAGGTGTCATAACAGAATCATACATTGCAAGCCCAGCGATTAAAGACTCTACAGTTGCTTGTCGTTCATGATACTTTGACAAGAAAACCAAACACTCTAATAACGTATCCACTTCTCTTGTTTGAGCCATATTCTCTAACTCTTCATTTTTTAATTGCGTTACTTCCAACACTATTCTCCACTCTTTACATTATATTGTTCATATAACTTCTGATGTCTGTAAATCCTATCCACTATTGGTTCTTTATCTTGTACTTTAGGATGTAAACTCTCAATTACACGTATTGCATCCCCTTGTGTTTCAAATACTCCATATAAAACTTGATAATTTTTCTTTCCATTATTAAATAAGGCATATATTACTATATCCTCAGTTAAACCATACCGCTTTTTAATCAACTTACTATTACTATTTGTTGCTAAATTTGAAATTGCAATTGTATACTTTTGCGTTTGCGAATTTTTAAACTCTCTTTCTAAAGCTTTATTCTCATTAACACTACTCTTCTTACTATCTTTCTTAGCCTTTATATCACTAATTAACTCTTTTGCTTTTTCTATTGATTCTTCTTTAGTTATATTTGTTTGAGCTTTAATATCATCAACAAGAGCTTTTGCTTTTAAAACTACGTCTGAAGATTTCTCTATATCATTAACCTCAGGCATTTTTTTATCTATTTTATTTTGCTTTATTGCAGCAACAATTGATTGTGCTTTTTGGGTAATATCCTCTTCAGAGTCTCTTTTAAGTCTTTTTTTATTCTCTGCACGTATCTCTTCTACAATTAATTTTGCTTTTGCCCTTGCATCATCTTGAGATACTAACTCTTTATTTTTATAATAATTGCCCTCATTGGAAGGATTAATCTTCTCCTTATCTTTTAATTTAAATGCTAGCTCTTTAGCTTTTTCTTGACTCTGTTCTCTCTCTTTTTTTTCTTTTATCTCATCAACAATTTTTTGAGCTTTTAAGACAGTATTCTCAATACGACTCTTTTGGTTAGTATTGGTACTTTCTTTTTCACCCTCAATAGCCTTTATCTCATTTTTAATACGAAGTTCTTCAATAATTGCTTTAGCTTTAGCCCTTGCTTCATCGTCTCTGGCTCTTTTTTCCAACTCTTTTTGCTCTTCTAATTGAGTTTCTTCTCGTAATCGTTGTTGCGCTAACTCTTGTTCCTTTTTAATTCGTTCAAACTCCCTCGATTGTTTTTTAGGTAAGGCTTCAACATTATTCTCTTTTTGCTCTTTTTTCAAGACTTCTTGTTGTAAATGTCTCTCTTCCTCTAACTTTTGTTCTTGTTCCTCTTGAAGTTTTTCTAAACGTAATTTCTCTTCATCATCTTTTTGTTTTTTCGCTATTGCAACTTTTTTTAGCTCTTCTTGCTCTTTTTTTTCTTTTAAAGCTTCTGCTTTTTTTATCGCTTCTTCTTTAATCTTTTGAGCCTCTACTTGTTGTTTCTTCTCTTTCTCTTTTTGCTCTTTAGCTTTTTGTAATCGCGCAGACTCTTCTTGACGCTTTTTTGCTAAAGCTTTCTCTTTTGTTTGTTTCTCTTC
>CAZIES010000080.1:9439-11967 GCA_964538295.1 uncultured Arcobacter sp.
AACTTGTTGCTCTTCAAGTGTCATCTCATCCCAGCTTTTCTTTTGTTTAACAGGTTTTGAAACCTTTAATTGCTCTTTTTGTCTTTTTTCATGCTCTTTTTCTAATGTAGTTTCATCACCTAATAATTTTTCTGCTTCAACTTTAATCTGTTCTTTTAAGGCTTCATTCTCTTTTCGTAAAGCCTCTTCTTCTTCAAATTGACGTTCTTTTATACTCTTATGAAATACTTCTTCTTTTGTAGAAACTTCTCTTTTTTCCTTAGCACTTGAAACATATTCCTCTTTTTCTTGTTCAATCCCTTGATTACTAACATTAATATTTTCATTTTTTGCATCGGGACTATAAATTTCATCTAAAATACGCGATAAAATGGATTGAACCTCTTCCTCTTGCTGTTGTTTACTATCTACAATCTCCTGTGCAGGAGTAGGCAAATCATCATTAAAAAGATTTTTTAAGTCTTGATCATCAATAGTACTATCTTTAACACGTAAATCACGTTTTTCAATATCAACTTTAATCTGTTTACATATTTGCTTTTTACTAGAGATAACTGTTTCACTCAATTTTGACTGCAAGGCTAAAAGTGCATAATACGAAGAGTAGTAAGTAAACTCTTCTTCAACCAGTTCAGTTTTAGCTCTGAATATTTCTGCTTCATGATTCAAAATATCAATAAAACTTCGCGTACCACCTTCAAACTGTTCTAAATAGACTTTTAGAATATTTTTATTTTTTGACAAATACTCTTTGAGATAACTAATTCTATCTTTTGATGTTTGAAACTTTGAAAAATTAATCTTAACCTCTTCTTTTACACTATCTACGATATTATCAAGACTTTTTTGTGACTCTTGCAAAAACAGCCGTTCTCTTTCATAAATTGCTCTATCTTGAAATCCGTTAAAAATATTATAACTTAAGCTTAAACGTATTGTATCTTCTGTTTTTCTAACATCTTTAGCATCAACACCATCATCAATCTCATGTAAAATTCTTGCTTTAATTGTCGGAAAAAATCGTGATTGTTCCTGTGAAATAATTGAACGTTGAGCCTTTATACCTTCAACAGCTTCTAAAATAGAGTAATTTGTAGCAACAGCATCAACCAATAATCCATCAAGGCTATTTCCAATAAGTTGGCTATGTACATTCGGACGACAAATTAAACCTTCAAGTGATTTTCCATAATATTTAATCAAATTTGCTTTAGCTTCATTCCTGTCATTTTGAAGTTTTACATACTTTGCTTTTGCCGAATAGAGTTTTGATTCAACTTGCATTCTATCTAAACTGTCACCACTCACCTCTTCACTTTGTTGTGCAGTAATTAAGTAATCCTCATGAATTTCCAAATTATTTTTTGAGAGTAACGTAAGTTCTTCATTTTTAACAACACTTAAATAAGCGTCAATTGTCTCTTGCAAAATCGTCTCTATCTTTGAAATATTTTTAATCTTATTAGCACGATAATTATAATCAGCTTCTGATACTTTTGCACTTGTTAAACCACCATTAAAAAGTGTCTGTTCTAATTTAAGCTGGGTATTGATTCCATCCTGACGTATACTCTTACCCTCTTGAACGGTTTTTTTCTCTTCAAAATAGGTGTCTAAACTTAATGTAGGATAGTACTTTCCTTTTTCTTCATCCACATATTGTCGATACGCTTTTGTATTTTTTCGTAATGCTTGAATTTCAGGATTATTTATTAAAGTCTCTTTTGCCACGTGTTTAAGTGTCTGAGCTACAGATTGAGTAACTAATGCAAGAGAAAGAAAAAGAGAAACTAGATATTTTATTTTCATTTGCGACTTTAATTATTTTTTTTTACTATAAATTTTAGATATTTTATCTAAAAAGTATTAAATTCGACTAAAAAAGCCCCATAATTTCACTATTTGAGGCAGGTATTTTTTTTAAATTAAACTTATTTTAAGAATGTTTTAATTTATATATAATTTATTTTATTATTAAAATATAATTTTTTATTACTTTTCAGTGACATTTTTCAATATTTATACAGGTGATAATTTCTAATAATTTTATTAAAATAACAAAAAAAAACACTCTTTTTTCTTGTTTTTTAAACTATTTTGCACACAATTATTTTTGTAATTTGTACAATTTATTTTTAATTAAAAATGATACTATTTCTTAAATAAGAAGCTTAAAATGCTACTTTTCAACTTAAAACTACAAAATTAAAAGTATTTTTATTCTATAGGATTTAGTTAATTTCGCCTCTATTTATTTGCTATTTTTGCTTTTTCTTGATGCTATAAAAATAAAAATATCTCTATTTAGAATAACTTATTTTTTAAATATTAGAAAATTTATTTATCAAACTTTATGTGATTTTTAATTTTGATAATGCCTATAAAAATAAGAAATAAACACTAATAAAATAATTTTTATTAAAAATTTATTGAAGTAGTCTCTCCTGAATATTAGTATACTATTACATAAATGAAAGCTCGTTATGCTAGAAGATTATGACTAAATTTTGAAGAATAAAACCTAAAAG
>CAZIES010000081.1:0-11886 GCA_964538295.1 uncultured Arcobacter sp.
ATGGTTCTAAAGGTCGAATCTTTGTTATTCCTACAAATGAAGAGTATGTTATTGCGAATGATACGTACAAAATCGTTAAGGGTATTGACTAGTCAATATCTCTTACTTTTTGTAAGTTATAAAAAAAGGGATGAAGATAAACTTCATCCCTTTTTTATTATTTAATCTTAATTTATTTTTTAACTAATAAGCTTTTAGTCCATTACTAAAATGCACTGAAAAGTTTGAAACAGCTTCATTGATAATCTTATCCATAAACTTCTCAAACTTATCCTCTTTTGTCCATACAGGATTTTTAACATTGCTTAATTCATACAAAGCTTCTTGGGCAAGACTTAGTGTTCCTACCTCATCAATGAGTCCTACTTTTTGTGCTTGTCGTGCTGTAAAGATATGTGCATCTGCAAACTCTGTATGTTTTGCTTTATCTAGTTTTCTAGCAGTTGCAACATCTGTGATAAACATATCATAGGTATCATTAATCACTTTTTCAAGTTCAGCTTTTTCGTACTGTTCCCAGTTCCTTGTTGGCGTACCCGCTTCTTTAAATTTACCTGCTTTAACTGTTTGTGTAGCAACACCTATTTTTTCCATTAGCTCTTCAAGGTTTGTTCCTTGAAAAATAACTCCAATAGAACCTACCATACTTCCAGGATTTGCTATAATTTTATTAGCATAAATAGAAGCATAATAACTTCCACTTGCCATAACTCCACTGGCATATGCAACCACTGGCTTTTTTTGTACTAACTCTTTAATGGCATAGGTAAGTTCAACAGAAGGAGCTACTGCACCCCCAGGAGAGTTAACTTCAAGGAGTACACCTTTTATATTTGTATTCGATTTTGCTTCATCAATTTTTTCTAATACAGACTTGACATCTAAAATAGGTCCAACTAACTCGATTTTTTGCAAATTTGCTCCACTATTCATATCTTTTACAACAGCATCATCAGAACTTACTACAAAATAGATAATCGTTAAAAAAACAATGGTTTTAAAATATTTGGTTATGAAATCTAAAATAGCAATAACAGGCGTAAATAGAACTTTAAAAAAATCAAACATCTTGCCCTCCTATAAAAACTTTTTCTACCTCTTTTGTGTGTAAAATAATATGCGTAGCCACACTATTTTCATCATCCACATGGTTTGGTAAGTTTAAAGCAATGATATCAGCATCATAACCTTTTACTAAAGAACCCTTCATTAAACCTAAGGCTTTTGCACCATTTTTAGTGGCACTTAAAAGCAACTCTTTTGCAAAACTATTTAACTCTTTTGTTTCATGAATCATAAAAGCATTACGTAGTTCATCAAACATTGAGAGTGAATTGTTTGAACTCAATCCATCTGTTCCTATTGAATAAGGAGTATCTAACTTACTTAAATCAAGTTTGCTGTTATTTAAAAGACGATTCGAAGTAGGACAGTGATTGATCACCGCATCTAACTCTTTGATTTTTTCTAAATCACGCTGACTTGCTTCTACACAATGAGTAAAAGAGAGTGTCTTAATATCACCAAACTGATTCAAAAACTCCATTGGTTTTGTAACAGCAGTCTCTTGTCCTAAAAAGTTTTTAAAAAACTCTAAAAAGCTTCCTTCATCTTTATGTAACCATTCAAACTCTTCTGGCGATTCTAAAAAGTGTGAACTAAGTGCTAACTCATCTTCCCTTGCTATTTTTAATACTTCTCTTAATAAAAAAGGATGCACTGAATATGGTGAATGAATAGCTATGGCAGGTATAAAGTTTTGACTTAAATATTGTTTTGCTTCATTGAGTCTACTTTTAAAGTCCGCAAACAGCGTATCAACCATATCCCCTTTACTTCCAATAACTTCAGCAAAAAAAACGGTATTGATTGGACTTTGCACACATGCTTTTAAATCATGAGAATACGATGAAATAGCCCCAATTGTTGTCGTACCACTACGTAACATTTCATCAAGCTTTTCACTCATAAGCGCAGTAGTCGCTTTTTCAACTAAAACATCTCGTGAAGCTATAACTGAGTTAAGCCACTGCATGAAATTACCATATTGTAGGGTTGTGGTATTTGAGGAGAACTCTAAATGTACATGCGAGTTAATAAGCCCTGGCATTAAAACTGAGGTTCTTCCTAAATCTTGTACAATAATATTAGGATATTTTTCTTCAATATAACTAATCTCACCAACATCAACAATACTCGTATCAAAAACAACAGCACCATCTTTAATAATGGTACTCTTGTCATCACAAGTAATCAGCCATGAGGCTTTAAAAATTTTCATTATGCTTGTTGTTTTTGCGCTTCTTGCATTGCTTTTACTTCATTAATAATTTGAGTTAATGAAATAAGTCCTAAATGATAACCAAATGGACCAAATCCAGCAATAACACCAGTAGAACTAGCAGCTGTAATTGACTTTTGTCTGAACTCTTCTCTTTTATAAATATTTGAAATATGCACTTCTACAGTTGGTAGACTAACTGCTGCTAATGCATCTCTAATAGCGATTGAAGTGTGTGAATATGCTGCTGGGTTAATAATGATTCCATCAACTTCACCTAAACACTCTTGAATTTTATCAACAATTTCACCCTCTAGGTTTGATTGAAAAAACTCTAACTCAACACCATTTTGTGCCGCACTTCCTTTCATTTGCTCATGAATTTGTTCTAATGTCATTGGTCCATAAATATTTTGTTCTCTAACACCTAACATATTTAGGTTTGGACCTTGAATTACTGCAATTTTCATATTATATTTCCTTTTGTATTGTTCGTCTACTTTATTAACGCAATTTATAAAAAATTACTAAAAGTAGCAAAATCCTAAAGAAGGCAACGAGTTGCCTTTTATTTCCCTTTCTTAAAAGAGTATTTTTAAACTGCAACAGATTGTTCTTTTGAATAAATTTTGGATATGATTATATTGAAATTTATGTTAATACTAAATCAAACTAAAAGAAGAAAAAATGAATAACTTTATACTCAAAAATGAAAATGCCATCTATTACGAATGTGGTTACTCATGTGACAATGTCATCTATCTTAGTTTAGGCAAAGAGTCATTCTTTATCACCGATGCACGTTATACAATTGAAGCAAAAGAGAATGTACAAGATGCACTCGTTATTGAGAGTGCAAACCTAATCCAAGAGGCACAAAAAGTCATTAAAAAATCAAAAGTAAAAAAAATCATTTTTGATGGTAATGATTTTACCTATGATAGTTACACTAAACTTACTGAGAAACTAAAAACAAAATTTATCAATGAACCTAATTTTTCTCAAAAAAAACGAATGATAAAAAGTGATGATGAAATTGCAATTTTACATAAAGCTGCAAAACTTGGAAGAGAAGGATTTAAAGAGTTTGCCAAATATGTAAGAAAAAATGGTTTTAATGCAACAGAAAAGTTTCTCTTTTTTAAAGCCACTGAAAAAATGAGCCAAGTAGGAAAGTTAGGACTTAGTTTTGAACCTATTGTTGCTATTAATGCCAACGCTGCAAAACCTCATGCGCTTCCTACAAACAAAAAACTTCATAAGGATGACTTACTTCTCATGGACGCAGGAGTAAAATATAAACGCTATTGCAGTGATAGAACCTGTGTGAGTCATGTTGACTTTGAACACTTTAATTTTAAACGAGAGCAAACATTTAAAAAGAAAAAACACCAAAAGATTTATGATATTGTATTAAAAGCACAACTTAATGCTATTGAAAAGGCCCGCGTGGGAATGAAAGCAAGTGAAATTGATAACTTAACGCGAAGTATCATTAAAAAAGCAGGTTACGCAAAAGAGTTTGTTCATAGTACAGGACATGGTGTTGGACTTGATATTCATGAATACCCTTTTATTAACTCAAAATCTGATGTCATTATTGAAAACAATATGGTTTTTACCATTGAACCGGGTATTTACCTACCCAACGAATTTGGTGTACGTATAGAAGATACCGTCGCTATGATAAATGGAAAAGCCGTTATTTTATAAGATAAGGCAACTCTAAAATTAAAAAAATAGTAAAAAATAATCCATAGTAATTTAATTGGGTTTTATTTTTTGCTCACAAAAGAAAGAAATTTGAAAAAAAAACTTACGAAAAATTTAACTCTCTATTATTCAAACACTTATCCAATGACTCTTAAAAATAATTCTTCTAAGAAATATAAAGTAACCCTAGGAATTGGGGGAAACCTTGGTAATGTAAAACAAACTTTTAATAAACTTTTATTATCCATACAAAATGACTCAAGATTTGATATTTTATCCACTTCACCCCTACTTTTAAATCCACCCTTTGGATTTTTGGAACAAAATTTCTTTTTAAATGGTATAATTACACTTAAAACTAATCTTGCACCTAACGAGTTTCTTAAAAACATGCAACGATTAGAAAATAGATTTGGAAGAAAGCGATCCTTTCAAGATGCGCCTAGAACTCTGGATATAGATATTATATTTTTTGATAAAAGAAAAATAAATACCGAACAACTTATTATCCCTCATAAAGACTGGGCAAACAGAGAATCAGTGATTATTCCTTTAAAATATATGAATAAATTCTAAAAAATAAAGAACATAAAATAAGTATTTAGCTCTTAATAAATACTCTCTCTTGTTCAATTATTTTTAAAAGGTAGATGAATGATGGAACAAAGTGGAATCCTGCAAGCAGGTAAAAAAAAAGTTGTTGTAGGAATGTCTGGTGGCGTTGATTCTTCTGTTACAGCGTTACTATTAAAACAACAAGGCTATGAAGTAGTCGGTTTATTTATGCGTAACTGGGAGTATGGAATTGAAGGTAGCCAATGTCCTAATCGTATCGAGTTTGAAGATGCAAAAAAAGTAGGTAAACAACTAGGGATTGAAGTCAAAGGTAAAGACTTTGTAGAAGAGTATCGAACGAAAGTCTTTGATGTATTCTTAGAGGGCTTAAAAAAAGGACTTACTCCAAACCCTGATATACTTTGTAATCGTGAGATTAAATTTAATGTATTTTTAAATGAAGCAAAAAAAATGGGTGCAGATATGATTGCTACGGGACATTATGCAAAAATCGCTCAATATAATGACCACTATGTACTTGATACTCCAAAAGATGATTCAAAAAACCAAACCTATTTCTTGCATGCACTATCAAGTGAGCAACTCTCTCATGCAATGTTTCCTCTAGAAGATTTAACAAAAAAAGAAGTGAGAGAAATAGCAAAAAAGCATAATCTTCCTGTAAGTGAAAAAAAAGATAGTACGGGAATCTGTTTTATTGGTAAACAAAAATTTGATGAATTTATCACCCAATATTTAAAAGCCATTCCCGGAAATACTATAGATGAAAATGGAAAAGTTCTCGGAAAACATAAGGGTCTTGTTTGTTATACCCTAGGTCAACGAAAAGGTATTGGTCTTGGAGGTGTTAAAGAGACAGAACTAGCCAATAATATCCATAGACCATGGTATGTAGCTAAAAAAGACATGACAAATAATACCTTAACCATTGTACAAGATAGTAACCATCCCTTACTAATGAGTAAAAATGTAGAAGCAAGTCATATGCACTGGGTATTAGAAACACCACCAAAGGTGGGTGATAAATTAATGGCACAAGTACGTTATCGTCAGAAAAAACAATCTTGTACTGTAACTGAAGTTAATAATGATAAAGTTATAGTTAAATTTGATGATGCGCAAAGAGCTGTAACCTTAGGGCAAAGCCTTGTTTTATATGATGGCAGCTATTGTCTAGGTGGCGGATTTATAAGTAATTATAATTAATATGCTATAATCCCGCCTTCAAATTAACAGAAAATACGGAAGAAAGCTATCCTTTCAAGATAAGCCTAAACCAAAAATTAAATATGAAGAGGCTTAAAACTCTTCACAAAATTGGGCAAATAGAGAATCAGTGATTATTCCTTTAAAAAAGGATATAAAATGCAAAAGAAAGTTTGTGTGGGTATGAGCGGAGGAATTGATTCCTCAGTTACAGCATACATGCTACAGCAAGAAGGTTATGAAATTGAAGGGATTTATCTAAAACTTCATGATAGAACAGATGGATACCACGAAGCAAACATTGGTCATATTGAAAATGTTACAAAGTTTTTAGGTATACAATACCATGTGCTTGATTTAACAGATAAATTTGGCGAAGAGGTCTATGACTATTTTGTCAATTCATATATAGATGGTACAACACCAAACCCCTGTGTTAAATGTAACCGTCAAATTAAATTTGGTGCAATGCTTGACTTTGCCAAAGAGCTAGGAGCAGAGTTTCTAGCGACAGGACATTATGCTAAAACTGACGGTAAATTCATTTATGAAGCGGATGATAAATCAAAAGACCAAAGTTACTTCTTATCACAAGTCGATAAAGATTCACTAAAATACATGATGTTTCCAATGAGCAGTTATAAAAAAGAAGATATTGTAAAATTTGGAGCACAACTCGGTGATGCTTACAAAGAAATCACTGAAAAAAATGAATCTCAAGAGATCTGTTTTGTTGATACAGTATATACTGATGTTATTCAAAAACATGCCAAAATTGATGTACCAGGAGATGTACTTGATGAAAAAGGTAATGTGATTGGTACACATAAAGGATACATGCACTATACTATTGGTAAACGACGAGGATTTACTGTTTATGGTGCACACGACCCTCACTTTGTAACTAAAATCAATCCAGAAAACAACACTATTGTTGTAGGGAAAAAACCAGCCTTAGAAATCAACCAAGTATTAGCTGATACATTAAACATGTATATTGAAGATAAAGAGTTTGAAGCTAATGTAAAACTGAGATACCGTTCAATCTCAACACCATGTCATGTTAAGATTGAAGATGATAGAGCAATTATCACCTTAAATGAACCTGCCTTTGGAGTTGCTTCTGGTCAACTTGCAGTTTTTTATAACAAAGATAAGGTTTTAGGATCAGCTTGGATTCAAGCCACAGAATAGTTTAGGGTTTTTCCTAAACTACTTCTTCTTTTAGTAAAACTTCCTTGCCCATATATTAGAAAAAATTCTTACTTCATATCAACTTTTTTTAACTAATCCACTAATAAGTCCTTTTTAGATAAAATCGCAACAATAATTACAACAACTTAAGGAAAATAAATGAGCGGGTATAGACTTTTTAGTGGGACTGCAAATCCAGAATTTGCAAAAAAAGTAGGAAAATATCTAAATATCGAAATTGGTGAAGCAACTGTTAAAAAATTTAGTGATGGAGAAATTTCTGTTCAAATCACAGAAAGTGTTCGAGGAATGGATGTATTTATTATACAACCAACCTGTGCTCCTGCAAATGAAAACTTAATGGAACTTCTTATCATGGTTGATGCACTCAAACGTTCAAGTGCAAAATCAATTACTGCTGTTATTCCATATTATGGATATGCACGACAAGATAGAAAAGCAGCGCCTAGAGTTCCTATTACAGCAAAACTTACAGCAGACTTGCTTGAAGCTGCTGGTATTGATAGAGTTATTACCATTGATTTACACGCCGCACAAATTCAAGGTTTCTTTAATATTCCTGTTGATAACTTATTTGGTTCTATTTTATTTGTTGATTACCTAAAATCAAAAAAATTAAAAAACCCTATTATTGCAAGTCCAGATATTGGTGGTGTTGCACGAGCTCGAAGTTATGCTACTAAATTAAACTATGACTTAGTTATTGTTGATAAACGAAGAGAAAAAGCCAATGAATCAGAAGTAATGAATATCATTGGGGATGTCGAAGGTAAGGATGTTATCTTAGTTGATGATATGGTTGATACAGCAGGAACATTAGTAAAAGCTGCTGAAGTACTTAAAAAAATGGGAGCAACATCAGTTATGGCATGTTGTACACATGGTGTATTAAGTGGTCCTGCTTTTGAAAGGTTAAGTTCAGGAACATTAGATGAACTCATCATTTCAGATACTATTCCTTTACCACAACCCCATGAAAAGATTACTGTTTTAACCGCTGCTAATATTATTGGGGAAACCATTCGCAGAGTTCACAATAATGAATCAGTTAATGGGATTTTTATTGTATAAATTAGTAGTATATTTTAAATTTATAAGTTGCTAAAAAATTATTTAAGTAAAAAAACAATATAATGTTGAAAATTATAAATTAAGGAATCCGCAATGAAAAAAATCATCCTTTCAAGTTTAGTTTGTGCATCAATGATGTTTGCAGCTAACAGTGAATATAAATATGAAGTTACACCATTAGTTGGTGGAGCATACACAGAAGGTAACTTAAACCTTGATAGAGACTATACAAACGCAGGTTTAAGTGTAGCTGCTAATTTAGATGACTCTATGTTTGATCAAGTAGAGTTAGGTTTTTTAAAGACAATTGGTGAGCTTGACTATAAAGGAAGTACTGAAGATACTGAACTTACTCGTTTCTTTACAAACGTTATTAAAGAGTACTCTCTTAGTGGTAACTCTTCTTTATATGGACTAGTTGGTGCCGGTATTGAATTATTTGGTAATGAATTATTTGAACAAGATACTGGTTTATTTGGTAACTACGGTGTTGGTTATAAATATACATTTGATAATGGTATGGCATTCAAATTTGACTTACGACACTTAATTGAAACTGACCATGGTGATAATACACTACTTTACACAGCTGGTTTAGCAATTCCATTTGGTAAAAAAGCAGTAGCTGCTGCTCCTATGCCAGAGCCAATCCCTGTTCTTGATGTTCCAAAAGATAGTGATAGAGATGGTGTTTATGATGATATGGATAAATGTCCAAACACTCCTGCTGGAGCTAAAGTTGATGCAGATGGTTGTGCGGTATTGGTTGACTTAAAAATTAACTTTGATACAAACTCTGCGGTTATTAAACCACAATATAATGAAAAAGTAGAAGCATTTGCTAACTACATGAAAGATAACAAAAATGTAAAAGCAACAATTGAAGCACATACGGATTCACGAGCATCTGATGCTTATAACCAAAAATTATCTGAAAGAAGAGCAGCATCAACTGTTCAAGCTTTAGAAGATTTACAAATTGATGTTTCAAGACTTAGTTCAAAAGGTTATGGTGAGTCTCAACCAATTGCAACAAATGAAACAGCTGAAGGTAGAGCAGCAAACAGAAGAGTTCAAGCAAGAATAGAACGATAATCTTCTACTTTAGATTTTAGGGAACCTCCCTAAAATCTACCTACTTCTTTTTACTTAACAAAACCCTTACTTTTCTTTAGTTATAATCGCGAATAATTATTAAAAATAAAAATTTTCAATACTCAATTTAGGAAACAAACTTGCAAAAATATATTAGAAACTTTAGTATTATTGCTCATATTGATCATGGTAAATCAACCCTTGCAGATAGAATTATTCAAGAGTGTGGTGCAGTAACCGATAGAGAAATGTCTGCCCAAGTAATGGACACAATGGATATTGAACAAGAGCGTGGTATTACAATTAAAGCACAAAGTGTAAGATTGAACTACAAAAAAGATGGACAAAATTATGTTCTAAACCTTATTGATACTCCAGGTCACGTTGATTTTTCTTATGAAGTATCGCGTTCTTTAGCCTCTTCAGATGGGGCATTGCTTATTGTTGATTCAACACAAGGAGTTGAAGCACAAACTATTGCCAACGTTTATATTGCTATGGAGAATAACTTAGAGTTACTTCCTGTAGTAAATAAAATTGATTTACCAAGTGCCGATCCAGATAGAGTTCTTGAAGAAGTTGAAGATGCTATTGGTCTTGACTGTACTGAAAACAATCTTATTTCAGCAAAAACTGGTCTTGGAGTACGCGATTTAATTGAGTCAATCATTGAGCGAGTTCCCCCTCCACATGGAAAAGAAGACGCTCCAACAAAAGCGCTAATTTATGACTCATGGTTTGATAACTATCTTGGAGCCTTAGCCTTAGTACGCGTTTATGATGGAAGTATCAAAAAAGGGCAAGTTATTCGAACTATGAATACAAAGCAAGAACACCCCGTTTTAAACCTCATGTATCCACACCCAATCAAACGACAAAATACCACTGAATTAAAAACTGGTGAAATTGGAATTGTTGTACTTGGACTTAAAACCCTTGATGGTATTGCAGTGGGTGATACAATAACTGATGCGAAAGTACCAACACCTGAAGCTATTGATGGATTTGAACCAGCAAAACCTTTTGTATTTGCAGGACTTTATCCAATTGAAACCGATAAATTTGAAGATTTACGAGAAGCCTTAACAAAACTTCAACTTAATGATTCATCAATCTCTTTTGAGCCAGAATCTTCAGCTGCTTTAGGTTCAGGATTTAGAACAGGTTTCTTAGGAATGCTTCACATGGAAGTTATCAAAGAGCGATTAGAACGTGAGTTTAATTTAGACCTAATTGCAACAGCACCAACAGTTGTTTATGAAGTTGAACAAAAAGATGGTGAACGATTTGATATTCAAAATCCATCAGAACTGCCTGAGCCAAACTATATTGAAAATATTTATGAACCTTATGTAAAAGCAACTATTTTAGTACCTGATGAATTCTTAGGAAACGTTATTAAACTGCTTAATGATAAACGTGGTATTCAAATCAAAATGGACTACATTGGAACAAGAGTACTTTTGGAATACGATATTCCAATGAATGAAATCGTTATGGATTTCTATGACAAACTAAAATCAACCACCAAAGGTTATGCCTCATTTGATTATGAACCAATTGGATTTAGACCGGGTAATCTAAAAAAACTTGACGTTCGAGTTGCGGGTGATATCGTTGATGCCTTATCAATTATCGTTCCAGAAGAAAAAGCTGTCAGTAAAGGTCGAGAGTTTATTAAAGCCTTAAAAGAGATGATTCCAAGACAACTCTTTGAAGTTGCTATCCAAGCAAGTATTGGTTCAACAATTATTGCAAGAGAGACTGTAAAATCAACTGGTAAAAATGTAACGGCTAAATGTTATGGTGGGGATATTACACGGAAAAGAAAGCTTTTAGAGAAACAAAAAGCTGGTAAGAAGAGAATGAAAGCAATTGGAAAAGTGAACGTGCCACAAGAAGCCTTCATGGCTGTGTTGAAGATTTAATCTTCAGCACATCTTCTGCGTTGTCACTTCAATTTTCAATGCTCATGTACCTATTGTACACTCCGCTTTAAAATTAAAGCTCCGCCTTGAATCTATACTAAATATTAAATCTCAACAAAACGATTAATTTTTACAATTTCCAATACTTCTATAAATATCAATAATTTCAAATATTGTTATCAAATAACAACCTGTTTCTTTTTTATAATCTGAAGATACAAAAATTCCAATCAATTTTTTTTCAATAATATAAGGAGAAAATATATAACTATGTATAAATTGGTTACAAATAGATAATATAGATATTTCTTTCTTCTTAGCACTTTCTACCTTCATACTTTTTTTATTTAATATCTTTATATTAACAGCATTAGATTCTATTAATTTTCTAATTATATAAAACCCTATAAATATTTCTTTCTCTAAAGCAAAAAAACTTCTTTTATACCACTTTTCTTGAATTAATCTCTTTTCTATTTTATTTGCCAATTTTAATAAATCTTGTTTCCAATAATTATCTTCATATATCACTACGTATCCTTTCAAAAATATTATCTTGTACTCGTCACACTTACTGTCACAAAACCAAAAACTTTTAAGAAGTGGTCTATTTTTTGTTAGTTCAAGGCGAAAGTTTTATTTTGTGATGGAGCTTACAGGAAGTAAGTGACTGAATAAAATAAAATTTTCAACGTAGAAATCGCAAAAAAGAGACCACTTATTATAAGTTTTTATTTGATAAACTCTATCTTTAATTTTATATGAAGAACAAAGGGAAGAAATGGGAAAATTACTTAAAAT